>DATEND010000269.1:0-2666 GCA_035275245.1 Candidatus Eiseniibacteriota bacterium | reverse complement strand
TCACTTCACCTTGACCCGCGACCGATCGCCGAGATCGGCGGGGGGACGGATCACGACCTGCTCTCCTTCGGCGAGACCCGCCGTCACCGTTACCCGGTCGGCGCCGTACGGCCGCGCGGCCACGCCGCGCGCGAAAGCGCGCCCCTCGTCCACGACGAATACGACCGTCCGGCCTTCCCGCTCCACGACCGCTTCCTTGGGAATCGTGACGACCGACGACGCCTGGGGCGTGGCGCCGCCCGCAGCTCGCTCGGATGGATCGGCCAGAAAGGTCACCTTGGCGCCCATCTCGGGCAGGACGCGCGCGTCCAGGGAGTCGAACGTCACCTTGACCAGCACGGTCGCCTTCTGGCGGTCGGCCGTCGGCACGATCTGGCGCACGCGCCCCGGATAGCGATCGTTCGGATAGGCGTCGAGCGTGATCTCGGCGCGCATCCCGTCGTGCGTACGCGCGACGTACCCCTCGTTCACGTCGACCTCGACCTCGAGCGTGGCGAAGTTCACCATCGTGACGATGGCGCCGCGGGTCAAGCCGCCGCTCGAGGGGATCGGGCTCACCATCTCCCCGACCTCGGCCTCCTTCCGAATCACGGCGCCGGCGAAGGGAGCGCGGATGAACGTCTTCTCGAGTTCCACTTCCGCGGACCGAAGGCGCGCGGTCGAATTCTCGACGTCCGCGGCCGCGCTCTGGACCCGTGCCGCGGCGACCTTGGCGCGAGCGTCCGTCTGATCGAATTGGGATTGGCTGACGAGGCCCTTCGACAGGAGCGACTCCATGCGCGTTCGCTCGAGGTTGGTCTCGTGCGCCGTGGCGCGCGCCTCTTCCAGGTCCGCGCGCGCGGAGGAGAGCGCCGCCTTGGCACTCTCGCGCCCGGCCCTGAGGTCCTCGTTGCGCAGGACGCCCATGACCTGGCCCTTCCGGACGCGCGACCCCTCCTCCACGTAGAGGGCGGACAGGCGGCCGGCCACTTCCGTCGAGACCGACGCGCGCTGCCGCGCCACGACGTACCCGTTCGCGTTCAGAACGGCCGAGGCAAGGCCGCTCGCGAGCGCGCCGCCCGGCGTGCCGCCCACCGCTTCCGCGCGGGCGACCGTCACCTCGGTGCGCTTCGGATTGAGCGCGACCGCCCCGATGCCGATGGCGAGGAGCAGTGCCACGGCCCCGCCAACCAGGAAGAGGCGACGCCGGCCCGGTCCTCCGTCGCCGCGCGGCGCCTCGCGATCGATCCTGAGCCCGGAGAGGTCGGCCGATCCGGTTCCGCTCATGCGACCGACCGGCTCAGGCGAAGTGTCGCGTCACGCGCCGATCCCGCGCTCCGCGCGCACCTCGCGCACGGCCTGGACCATGACCTCGAGCTTGGCGAACGCCTCGTCCATGGTGCGCGTCTTCAACCCGCAGTCGGGATCCACGTACATTTGCTCGGGCTTCAGCACTTCCAACCCGCGCAGGATTCCCTGCTTCACCTCGTCCTTCGTCTCCACGCGGTGGTTGTGGACGTCGAGGACGCCGTACCCGATCTCCTTGGTGAACGGCTGGTTCTTGAATCGCTCGAGGAGATCGTACCGGCTGTTCGCCATCTCGAGATCGATCTGATCCACGGGAAGGTCGAGGAGCGCCGGGTAGATCACGTCGAAGTCGCCGTAGCAGATGTGCGTGATCGTCTTCGCCTTGAGTCCCTGTGCGGCGCGTCCCAACGCCTTCACCGCGAGCGGCAGCTCGTCCGGGCGCACGGAAACCGCGGGCTCGTCGATCTGGATGTACTTGGCGCCCGCTTCCTGGAGCGCCAGCGCTTCCTCGTTGATGGCGGCCGCCAGATCCATCGCCATCGCCTCGCGCGACGGATAGTGCTCGTTGAACGACCAATCCATCATCGTGTAGGGGCCCGTGAGCATGCCCTTGATCGGCTGCTTGGTCTGCGCCTGGGCGAACTTCCACCACTCGACCGTGAGCGGCTTCGTGCGGCGGATGGGTCCGACGGCGATCGGCTTCCGGTAGTAGCGGTTCCCGTACGAGCGAACCGGATTCGAGATCGCGAAGCCCGGCATCCGCTCCGCGAAGTACGTCGTCATGTCGCCCCGGTAGAGCTCGCCGTCGACGAGGATGTCGAGGCCGATCTCCTCCTGGCGCCGGATCAGCTTCACCGTCTCCTCGCGCTCCAACTCGAAGAGGGCGTCCGCGGCCATCTCGCCGCGGGCGTGTTGCTGACGCGCGCGCTCGAGGTGCGGCGGCTTGGGGAACGATCCGACCGTTGTCGTCCAGAGTCCGCGGGACATCGTCAACCTCCGTTTCGGGCCGCGAGACGAGCGGCTTCGACGAGGAGGACGACCTTCGCCTCCGCCTTGTCGGCCGGCAGGTATTCGAGGCTCGCGTTTGGCGAGAGCAGAAATTCGAGATCAGGGCGCGCCGCGGCGGCCTTCGCGACCGAGCGGGCGACGTCGGCGGAATCCTCGAGGCGCGTGTTCCGGGCGTCGATCAATCCGAGCGCGACGGTTCGCCCCTTTGGAATTTTCGGCAAGAGATCCCAGTTTCCGGCCGCGTCCACCAGATCGAGTCCGATCGCGGTCCACGGCAGGTCCGCGATGCCGTCGAAGATGGCCGACGGCGTCCCGAACGGCACGTGAAGGAGGGTCTTCGCGGTGCGGTCGGCGAGAACCGGCGCCAGCGC
>DATEND010000268.1:0-4408 GCA_035275245.1 Candidatus Eiseniibacteriota bacterium | reverse complement strand
CAAGATCGCGAAGAGCCTCGACAGAACCGGCGCCTCGATTCGATGAGCGGCAAGCGCCCCCAGAACGGCGCCGAGCACGCCTCCGACCAGGAGTCCCGGGAGCGCTCGCGTGGCCAAGTGGCCGCCCCGCGCGTACGAGAGCGCGCCCACGACGCCGACCGGCGCGATGAGGAGAAGTGAGATCCCCTGCGCCGTGTGTTGCGGGATCCGCTCTCCCAAAACCAGAACCGGGACGAGCACCGTTCCGCCGCCGACTCCCAGGAGCCCGGCCAAGAACCCGACGCCGAATCCGAGCAGCACGTTCCAGGGCCAGGCAAAAACTTGAGATGCCGCGGTCGGTTCGGGCGGAGCGGCGAGAAGCCGAATGGCCGTTAGAAAGAGGGCCACGCCGAATAGTCGCCGGAGCTGAATCGCCGAGGTCCGCTTCGCGAGTCGGGCTCCCAACATGACGCCCGGGATCGCCCCGACCACGAGGATCGCGGCAAGCGGCAGGTCCAGGCGCTCGCTCGCCAGATAGGGGACCGCCGCCACGAGCGCCGTCGCCACCACGAACGCGAGCGACGTGGCCTGGGCCTCGTGCTGGGTCGTGGCGAGCAGGTGGACGAGAAGGGGGACGAGGATGATTCCGCCGCCGACACCCATCATTCCACCCAGGGCCCCGGCGAACGCACCGAGCGCGATTGTCATTGGAAGCGCGTGCCGCGTCATGGCTTGGCCCGGCACCCTAGCATACCCGCCGTGCGCCGCGTTGACTTTCGTGGACCCCGGCGGCTAGGCTTCGATCTCGCGCACGCGCGAACGTCTATGGCTATTCAACGAAAGAAGATCCGCCCCGGTATCCTCTGGGCGCTCACCTTCCTGGGGGCGCTCGTCTTGATCATGAACGGCACCATCTACTACTCGATCAAGACATCGCAGGGACTTCTCGACGTGGAACTCGGAAAGCGCCTGGAGGGGACGGCGCGGATCGCGGCCCTACTCGTCCGCCCCGAGCACGCCTTGGCGCTCGCCGCCGCCGTCCGCGACACGGCCAGCGCCGACTCCGCCAACGTCGACTCCATACGGACCGATTTCGTGCTCCAGATGGACGCCATCGAAGCGCAGGATCGGATTCGGCAGGACTGGACGCGTCTCACGGAGGGGGCCGAGGCGTCCAACATCGTGCTCCTCGATCCCGCGTCGCGCGTCCTCTTCCGGCTTCACGAGCCGTTTGGGTTCGAACAGGACGTGCTCACGCTGGATCGCGCGGCGCTCGCCCGCGCCTTCATTGGAGAGCCGAGCCACTCCGCGCTCTACGAGGTGGACGGCCAGTATTTCCGGTCGGGCTACGCGCCGGTGGTCGACGACGATGGGGTCGTGATCGCCGCGGCGGCCGTCGAGGGAGCCTCGCCCGCGTTCCAGCCCCTTCGGGCGATCCGCGCCTCTCTGGCGCTCGCCGCGATCATTTCATCCCTTCTCATCGTGCTGATCGGTCTCGGATATGTCCGAACGGTGGGGCACCTCAATCGCATCGAGGAGAACCTCCGCCACACGGACCTCCTTGCGTCGGTGGGCCAGGTGGCCGCCGGCGTCGCCCACGAAATTCGCAATCCGCTCGCGGTTCTCCGCGGCGCATCCTCCCGGCTCCAGCGCATCGAGAACCTGGGCCCGGCCCAGCGCACCGAGCTTCTCGCGATGATCGACGAGGAAGTGAACCGCATGGGCGCCGTGGTCCAGAACTTCCTCGACCTCTCGCGGCGGCCGTCCGAGGAGCCCGAGGCGTTCGAACTGAAGCCCGTGATCGAGCGCTCGCTCGAGATCCTGCGCGTCGAACTGGACCGCTCCCGCGTGGCGGTGGAATACGAGTGGAACGGGCCGGATGGATTCTCGCTGGAGGGCAACAAACACGGCATGCACCACGTGTTCTTGAACCTCGGGCTGAACGCCCGGGACGTGATGCCCGAAGGAGGCCGCCTGTCGGTCAAGGTCCAGGCGAGGCGGGGCGAGGCCCGGGTCCGATTCCAGGACACCGGCCCCGGCGTCCCCCGGGCGATCCGGGACAAGATCTTCGAGCCATTCTTTACGACCCGAGCCAAGGGAACCGGCCTAGGGCTTGCATTCGTTGATCGAATCGTCGCCGAACACGGCGGATCGGTTACAGTTGGGAATGCCCCCGGCGGGGGCGCGGTATTCGAAATTCGCCTTCCAGTGGAGAATACATAGTCATGGCTGAGCGCATCTTGGTCGCCGAAGACAAAGAGAACCTGTGCCGCCTCATCGAGCAAACGCTCTCGGAGGCAGGCTACGAGGTCGCGGTCGCGCTGGGCGGCGACGCGGCCATACACGAGATTCAGACGCGTCCGTTCGACCTCGTCGTGACCGACATCCGCATGCCGGGGGCGAGCGGGATCGAGGTGTTCCGTCAGGCCCGGTCGCAAGCGAACCTTCCCGACGTCATCGTCATGACCGCCTTCGGCGACGCGCGCGAAGCGGTGCAGCTCATGAAGGACGGCGCCGCCGATTACATCCTCAAGGACAATCTCCTCGACGAGCTGCCGCTTCGCGTGCGGCAGGTGTTGGATCACCGAAAGCTCCGGCAGGAAACGCCCGTCCTGAAGCGACAAATCGAGAGCCTGAAGGAGCAGGTGCACCTCCATCGGTTCGAGACCATCGTTGGCCAGAGCGGGCCGATGCAGGACGCGCTCTCGCTCGCGCAGCGCGTGTCGCCAACGGACGCGAGCGTCCTCCTTCTGGGGGAGAGCGGAACGGGGAAGGAAGTGTTCGCCCAAGCGATCCACGCGGCGAGCAAACGGATGGACGCTCCGTTCATGCCGGTCAATTGCGGCGCGCTCCCCGAAACCCTTCTCGAGTCAGAGCTATTCGGCCACGAGCGCGGCGCCTTCACGGGCGCCATTCGCACGAAGCCCGGGCGCTTCGAAGTGGCCGACGGCGGCACCGTCTTCCTGGACGAGATCGGCGAGCTGCCGCAGAGCACGCAGGTGAAGCTCCTGCGCTTCCTCCAAGACCACATCTACGTGCGCGTCGGCGGCGAGGAGATGCGCCGGGCCGACGTTCGAATTCTCGCCGCCACGAATCGCGACCTCGAGGTGATGATCCGCGAGGGGAGATTCCGCGAGGACCTCTTCTATCGTTTGAACGTATTTCCGATCCGGCTCGTTCCGCTCCGCGAGCGTCGCGACGACATCCCCGCGCTGGCGGCGCATTTCTTGGCGCAGCAGGAGCGCTCGTTCGACGACCTGTCCGCCGACGGGCTCGCCTATCTCAAGATGTACGACTTTCCCGGGAACATCCGCGAGTTGCAGAACCTGATCGAGCGTGCGTGCATTCTCGCCGGAGAGAAGCACAAGATCGGGCGCGAGCACTTCCCGATCGACCGCGGGCGTCCCGCGACGGATCCCACGGATCTCCTCTCGATCGGCCTCAGCCTGGAGCAGATGGAGCGCCGGATGATCCTCGAGGCGCTCGACAAGGCGCAGGGAAACAAGACCAAGGCGGCGTCGGTGCTCGGCATTTCCCGCCGCGCGCTCTATTCCCGCATGGAGAGCCACGCGATCCCGATCGGGGTCGTGGAGCCCGAAGGGAGCGACGCGCCCGCGGGTCACTGACGAGATTTCCTGTATCGAATCGGTACACGCCGGCGCCCGTTCGTCCCGTTCAGTGCGGGGCCATGCCTCCGGGACTCCGCGTAGTTGTCCTACACCGCTTCGGCGGTAACCCTATCCATCCAAACGGGTTTTTACCGATCCGCGCCACCGCGCCGAGCCCTAAACTCATGCCTGGCGTATAGTTTGCATCTTTTCGGCCGCATGAAAAGAGCCGGCAGCACGGAAATGGATATCCCGCCGCCAAACCACCTCCCCTGAGGCCACCACCCGTGGGCGCCAACTATTCGAGGCGAGTGACATCGCTCCTTTGCGCTGTGGCCATGCTCAGCGTGTGGGCCTCGTCATCGAGCTCGGAGATGCACTTCCCCAACAGCGTCTACGGCCCATTTCAGACCAGCTACGCCACGGCCAGCGCCTCCGCCGCGCCGGGTGCACCCGCCGAAGCCGAGCGGGTCGCTCGCGAGGTCATCCGCACGAACCGCCTGCTCGCCTCGGTGGAGCCGAAGGTGAATCGGTCGGGAAACGACAAGGCGAAGGACGATCTCGCCGCCGCCGTGGCCCGTCAGGTCGAGGCCCGGCAGGCGATGGATGGAAACCTGTTCGCGCGCGCGATGCGGCTCACGTTGGAGGCGCGCGCGTTCGGGAAGAGCGCGGCCACGAAGGTGGGCCCGCTCGAGGACGATCCGGATGCCGTCGGCCGCGCGCTCGAGCAGACCGACGACGCCCTCGCACGGGCGAGGGAATTCATCGAGGCGGCGCCTCCCAAGGCGAAGAACTCCTACGACGCCCTGGAGGCGAAGCAG
>DATEND010000267.1:0-2310 GCA_035275245.1 Candidatus Eiseniibacteriota bacterium | reverse complement strand
TCCGCGAGGGCGCCCGCGAGGCGGACTGGCGCTCGCCGCGCGGCGGCAGCGAGCGGGATCCCGCGCAGGCGGCGCTCGTCGCGATCGAACCCGGGACGGGGGCCGTTCGCGCGCTGGTGGGCGGGCGGAACTACACGGAGTCGTCGTTCAATCGCGCCATCGACTCGCGCCGACAGCCGGGGTCGGCCTTCAAGCCGTTCGTGTACCTGGCCGCGCTCGACACGCCGTTTTCCGGACGGCGGCCGGCTCTCACCGCCGCGACCCTTCTCGACGACGTGCCCGACACGTTCCAGACGTCGCTCGGTCCCTGGGCGCCGCGCAACTTCGAGGGCACGTATGAAGGGCGTGTCACGGCGGCGCGCGCGATCGCGCGCTCGCTCAACGTGGCTACGGTTCGGATGGAGGAGATGGTCGGCATCGGAAAGATCGTCCAGATGGCCCGCGCCCTCGGCATCGAGAGCAAAATGCGCGAGGTGCTCTCGTTGGCGCTCGGGACGAGCGAGGTCACGGCGCTCGAGCTGACGAACGCGTACGCGACGATCGCGAGCGGCGGCGTCTACGCCCCGCCGATGCCGGTGAAGGCGGTGCTCGATCGCGGCGGGAACGTCCGGTGGACCGCGCGAAAGGAAACGAAGCGGGTGATCCGCCCGGAGACCGCCTATCTCGAAACCATTCTGCTTCAGGGGCCGGTCATCTATGGAACGGCCGCGTCGATTCGAACGCAGTTCGGCTTCACGCGTCCCTCCGCCGGGAAGACGGGAACGACCGATGACGAGAACGACGCCTGGTTCATCGGCTTCACGCCGCAGCTCGCGACGGGGGTCTGGGTCGGGTGCGACCGGAATCGACGCCTTGGGCTCACGGGGACCCAGGCTGCGGTTCCGATCTGGGCGCGTTTCATGGACGCGGCGCATCGCGGCGTGGCGCTTCGGGACTTCGAGGCGCCGCCCGGCGTCGTGGAGACGTGGATCGACGCCGACACCGGATACCGCGCGGGTCCGGAGTGCCCGCACGTGATGCGCGTCGCGTTCGTGACGAAGACCGAGCCGCGGACGATGTGCCCGATGTACCACATGCCCGCGTGGGCCGACAGCGCCGGGTCCGATTCGACGAGTTACGAGGACGAGCTCGCGCCGCCCGAGTCGCCGGGGACCGAGGACCTGCCGGAGGAGAATCCGCAGGCCGCGCCGGACGAGACGGAGACGCCGCCCACGCCGTAGCGTCTAGCCGAGGAGCTCCTGAATGCGGAAGAGCGCGCGGAAGGGAACGCCGCGCGCAGCGAATTCCTCGGCGCCGCCCTCGCCGCGGTCGACGACGCAGCACACGAGGCGAATGTCGCCTCCCGCCTCCTTCGCCGCCTCGAACGCGCTCAGGGCGGAGCCGCCCTTCGTGATCACGTCGTCCACGATCGCGACCGCGATCCGATCGCGCCATGGCCCCTCGATGCGCTTGAGGGCGCCGTGGCCCTTCGCTTCCTTGCGCACGAGAAAACCCGACACGCCGTGGCCTTGGAGCTCGGTCCAGAGCGTGATCGCGCCGACGATCGGATCGGCGCCCAGCGTGAGGCCGCCGATCGCCTCGACGCCTGCTTCGCGCAGGTACGGGGTCAGGAGGCGCGCGATCAAGAGTGCGCCCTCGGGATGGAGGCTCGTCTTTCGGACGTCGATGTAGAATTTGCTCTTCGCGCCCGACGAGAGCGTGAAATCGCCGAACTGGAGGGACCGTTCGAGCAGAATGGCGCGCAGGCGCGCGCGATCAGCTTCGGGATTGGCCGCCGTGAGGAGCGAATCGTCCACGAGCGATCTCTATCACACGGCGCGCGGATCCAAAACGGGAAAATGCGCTTCGCCCGCGGGGTGGGTCGCGTATACTCGGAGACGTGGACCGCCCGATCCCGAACCCCCGGCCGTTCGCGCGCGGAGCCTGAATGAGCGCGCCGTTCGTCCACCTCCACAACCACAGCGACTACTCGCTTCTGGACGGCGCCTGCCGGCTCGACCGGCTGATCGACCGAGTCAAGGGATTCGGCATGCCCGCGGTCGCGCTCACCGATCACGGCAATCTGTTCGGCGCCGTAGAGTTCTACGGCGTCGCGCGCGCGGCCGGCATCAAGCCGGTCATCGGATGCGAAGTCTACGTCGCGCACGGGGCGCGCGCCGAGCGCGCGCGCACCGCCGACGGGAAGGGCGCCTACGACCATCTCGTGCTCCTCGCGCGGAATCGAGAGGGCTATCGGAATCTCATGAAGCTCTCCTCGCTCGGGTACACCGAGGGATTCCACTACAAGCCGCGGGTCGACAAGGAGCTCCT
>DATEND010000266.1:0-5698 GCA_035275245.1 Candidatus Eiseniibacteriota bacterium | reverse complement strand
AACGTGAAACCCAGGGAACTTCGCAAACTCGCTTAGTCACTTAGACTCGGTTGCTTGCGAAAAGTTCCAGGGGGGAATGGGACTTCCGTGTTACGCGAGGCATTATACGTAAAGCATTGCCCTGGTGTCAACTGCATTCGGAACGTGGCGGCCCGCGGCACCTTGACCGGAGGGCCGCGCGCCTGATATCGTCCCGAAATTCAATGACTTAACACGGTCGCCGGAGTGGTGAAATTGGCAGACGCGCCGGACTCAAAATCCGGTGGGGCTTAAACCCCGTGGGGGTTCGATTCCCCCCTCCGGCACCAAGACCTATCGCAGTACAATTTATCTCCCCCCAAGGCTGAGAGACACCGGACCGCACGACTGCAGAGGGAGAACATCATGAAGCGCACCTCCGGCTTGCTTGCCACCCTCGTTCTGCTCCTCGCAACCCAGGCGCTTCCCGTACGCGCCCAGTATCTATACCTCGACGCCAACGGCGACGGCCAGAACGACGAGGCCGACCGGATGAGCGCCGGGCCAACCACCCTCGATCTTTGGATTCGGACGGACCAGAATCGGGACGGGTCGCCGGTCATTTGCACCGCCGATATGGATTCGCCCGTCTCGATCAATGCCTACGTCGTCAACCTTTCCGTCGTGAACGGGACCGTGTCCTGGGATTCGTACGCGAATCTGATGACCTGGCAGACGGCCCTGGCATCGGCCCAGAGCCCGACGGCGCTCCAAAAGTACTACGCCGGCGCCATCTTCCTCGAGCCCGGCGCCTATAAATTCGCGACGCTGACGGTCTCCCCGACCGATGGCAACCCGTCGATCCAGATCTCGGCCACGACCCTCTTTCCCGGTGGCCTCCCGACGGCACTTGGCTCGACGTGCCCGGGCGCGGACTTTGACAACACACTGAAGCTCGGCCTCGACTGGTTCGACGCGGACGGGGTGGGCCCGGCTTCGGAAACGACGACCCTCGACGCCCGCATCTACGCCGTGAATTCCAACTCGAAGGTCAAGCTTCGCTCCGGCCGGCCGTTCAACGTGCTCCAAATCGAGCCGATCGGCAGCGGATTTGCGGTCACCGACGTCAACGTCGCGTCCGTCGTCATGAAGTCCGTCGGAACGGGAACCGTCGATCAGATCTCGGCCACGCCGGGCAGGGCCAAGAGCATCGGGGATCACGATGGAAACGAAGTCATGGATCTATCCGTAGCCTTCGCCAAGGCGGATCTCCGACAGTTGTTCGCCAACGTGAGCGGGAACCAGGACATCACGGTCTCGATCGAGGGGAATCTCACGACGGCGGGCACGTTCCGCGGCACGATCGTTCTCAGGGTTGAGGGCGGTGGGGGACCGTCGGCGGCGCGGGTATTTCCGAACCCGCTCAATCCCGGAGCCGTGCTCGAGTTCGCGACGACGAAGGCGGGGTCGGTTCGCGTGACGCTCTACGACTTGAGCGGTCGTCTGGTTCGAGTCCTCAGGGACGAGGTCAGCGAGGCCGGGTACCACCAACTGCGGATCGATGGAAGATCTGCGAATGGAGAGAAGCTGGCGTCGGGCGTCTACGTCTACCGGATCGCAACCCCGGAGGGAGCCTCGGGCGGGAAAGTGACGATCCTCAAGTAAGGCTCGTTTCGCCGAGCCCCATCTTCTCGAGGAACGGCCGCCAGCGCGGATCGGCGTGCACGTTCCGTAGCAGCGGGTGCGTCTTTGCCCAGGCGAGTCCGATATCCCGCTCGTCGTACGCTCGCTCCAACCACTCGAAGGCTCGATCCGATTCGCCACGAAACGCGTACGCGTGTGCGATCTGGCAGGCCGCGGTCTTGGAATCCTTCGCGATCAGCTGGCGCAATGCGGCGTCCGACTCCGCCGCCCGACCCGCGGCGTGATGCGTCAGCGCGAACCCGAGCAGCCGGAATACCTCGTCTGGTTCCTGCTCCATCTCGGCCAGTGCTTTTTCTGGGGTCCCCTTTAGCAGATAGGCGAGGCCGAGGAGATGGTGCGCCAGCCCGCCCGAGGGGCTGATGTCGAGTATCGTCCGAAACTCGGCCACCGCATCGTCGAGGCGTTCTGCGTACAGGCAGTAGCGCCCGAGGGTCTTGCGTGCAATCACACTGAGCGGATCCAGCGCGACGGCACGTCGACCAAGGGTAATCGCCTCTTCCAGTCGCCCGAGAACCGACTCCATATCGGCCGCGGCGCTAACAACGTCCGCATTCCCAGGCGCGAGCTCGAGCGCCCGCAGGGTTGAGCCGATCGATGTCTTCCAGTCCCAGTCGTGCATTTGCGTCATCCCCAACGCCGCGTGGCCCTCGGCTAGGTCCGGCTCAACCTGGAGCGCACGCTCCGCAGCCACTCGAGCGCGGTCATACGCCTCCCGAGGGGGCGCTTGGCCCCGATCCCCTTGGCTCGCGTACGCCTCGGACAGCCCGGCCCACGCGAGGCCGTACTCGGGATCCAAGCTCAGAGCCTGCTTGTAGTACTCGATCCCTTTCGCAACCTCCGCGGCCGTATAGCGGCTCACGAAGAACCGACCCTGTAGGTAGAGACGTTGGGCTTCCGGGTTACGTCCGCGGCCCTTCCTGGCGGCTTCGACATCTGCCAGCACCGCCGCGTTCGCCGACGTGCCCGGCTTCTCGCCCATGAGCGCGACGCGGAGCTCTCTCACCACCGCCTGCGCGATGTCGTCCTGCACCGCAAAGATGTCCTCCAACTCCCGGTCGTATGTCTCCGACCAGAGGTGCGAATCCGTCGCCACCTGGATCAGTTGCGCCGTGATTCGAACGCGCTTGCCGACCTTCCGCACGCTCCCCTCGAGGACCGTGGCCACGTTGAGCTTCCGCGCCACCGTCGGCAGGTCCACGTCCTTTCCCTTGAAGTGGAATGCAGATGTACGCGACGCCACCCGCAAGCCTCGAATCTTGGCGAGTACGTTCAACAACTCCTCGCTCAAGCCGTCCGCGAAGTATTCGTTCTCCTCGTCTGGGCTCCGGTTCACGAAAGGAAGC
This sequence comes from Candidatus Eiseniibacteriota bacterium, assembly GCA_035275245.1. GTDB lineage: Bacteria > Eisenbacteria > RBG-16-71-46 > SZUA-252 > SZUA-252 > DASQJL01. The sequence continues at coordinate 2,693 of DATEND010000266.1, read as the reverse complement.
ACGGCGATCGAGGGCATTTGCGACGGAATCGGCCCCAGAGCTGACGCCGGCGACGGTGCCCGAGCACCCGATTCCACGACTCCCGAGTCCCGCCGGAGGAGTCGCACTTCGTTCCGAATGTCCTTTGCCGTCTGAAACCGGTGCTCCGGGTCCTTTTCGAGGCATCGGTCGATGAGACGACCCAGATCGCGTGGCAGTTCCGCCCGCACCGAGGTGGCCGGCACCGGCGGGTCTCGTAGGATCGACGAGGTCACGTCTGACGGGCTCTTCCCGGTGAACGGGCGCCGGCCGGTCGCGAGTTCGTAGAGGACGACTCCCAAGGCGAAGATGTCCGTGCGCTCGTCCACCCTTTCGCCGCGGAGCTGTTCCGGCGCCATGTAGGGCAGCGTCCCCATGACCTGGCCCGGATTCGTCAGCGTCGTTGCTTGTGTCGCGTCGGCGTCCGCAGCCGTGCCGGTCACCGAAAGCTTCGCCAACCCGAAGTCCAAGACCTTGACGAGCCCGTCCTTCGTCACCATAACGTTCGACGGCTTGAGATCGCGATGCACGACGCCCTTCTCGTGTGCGGCCACGAGCGCGTCGGTGAGCGATTGCGCCAAGTTGAGGATCCGGGAAAGAGGAAGACCGCCGCGAGCGAGCGCGTGGTTCAGACTCTCGCCGTCGACGAGCTCCATGGTCAGGAAGTGCACGCCGTCCACTTCTTCGAAGGTGTGAAGGGTGACGATGTTCGGATGGTTGAGCGCGGCGATTGCTTTCGCCTCACGCTGGAGACGGCGAAGGTGGCTCGGGTCGGATGCGACCTGAGCCGGGAGAGCTTTGAGCGCCACGTCTCTCTGAAGGCGTGTGTCGTGCGCGCGATAGACCTCTCCCATGCCACCGGCTCCGAGCGGCGCGACGATGACATAGTGTCCGAGGCGTGCGCCGGGGGCGAGCGGCATGGAGGGGACTCTAACCGCGAAATGCCTCGCGCGTCAGCCGTCAATCCGCACCCCCTACCCGGGGACGACCGAACCCCTAATCATCCTCCTCCTGGTCGTCCTCGTCGGGCCGCTCCTTCACCTCCACCCGCACGCGCGTAATCCCGCTGCGAACGAACCGCAGTTTCCTTGCGGCCGCGTACGACACGTCAATAACGCGGTTCTTCACGTGCGGGCCGCGGTCGTTGACGCGCAGGGTGACCTTGCGGCCGTTCTCGAGGTTGGTGACGCGGACGCGGGTGCCGAAGGGAAGCGTGCGATGGGCCGCGGTGAACTGGGTCTCGTCGTAGGTCTCGCCGGAGGCGGTTCGCCGGCCATGGAATTTGTGGGCGTAAAAGGAGGCTTTGCCGACCTGCGCGTCGCGGTCTTCGTCGCGGTCGTCGGAGTCCTGGTACCCGGGACCGGCGAGGCCGCCGCTCGTCGAGACGCAGCCGCCGGCGCCAACCGCGAGCAGACCCGCGGCCGCAACCGCCACAAACAGTCGAGGGGCGCGCATGCCCGAAATCATCGGCATGCGCGCCCCTCGATCAAGCCGAAATCGCCTACGAAATCCCCTGGAACATCCTCTTGAAGCGAACGGTGTGCCGCTTCGGATCCCAGGAGAAATAGGTGAACATCGCCTTCCCCTTGATGAGGTTGGCGGGCAGTGGGCCCCACACGCGGCTGTCGGAGCTGTTGTCGCGGTTGTCGCCCATCATGAAGAGGTGCCCGGGCGGGACCACGTACGGGCCGAAGTTGTCGCGTCCCGGCAGGATTCGCGGATCGTCATGGGTCACGAACGGTTCCTCGCGTTTCACCCCGTCCACGTAGACCACCTTGTCCCGTATCGCCACGGTCTGCCCGCCGACCGCGACGCAGCGCTTGATGAAATCCTGGCGCGTGTCGACGGGGTAGCGGAAGACGATGATGTCGCCGGGCTTCGGTTGGCGAATGGCAGGGAAGCGATGATAGAAGAACCGATGACCGCGGAAGCCGATATCGATCTCGGAGCCGTAGAGCATCTTGTTGATGTAGAGGTAGTCGCCGACCAGGAGCGTCTTCTCCATCGAGCCGGTCGGGATCTGGTATGCCTGCGCCACGACGCCGCGGAACGTGATGACCACGACGAGAACGATCAAGACGGTCTGAATCCAGTCCCGGAGCGACTCGCTCGCCCGTGACCGGGGCGCCGCCTTCTGCTTCTCTTGTGCCACGGAGGTCCTCCTTACCAGGGCGGGCAACCGGCCGCCTTCCGGAGTCGTTTTCTCTACTCTAGACTAGTATGCGCCCCGCGAACCGGTGGTTCCATCGGAACCGCGGAGCGCAAGAGTCGTGCGTTCGGCATGGCGGAACGCACGAACTGCCAAAAACCCGCATACCGGCGCGCTCCGTGCTAACCCCCGGATCGGCCAATAACTAGCCAGTTCCCGCGAAAATGGCCCGCCCCTTGCTCTCATTAGATTGGTGAAGAGACAGCTGCTTAAGTTGTTGGTTCCCACGGATGGGGCAGGCAGTTCGTTCACTCGAACGAGGGTAACGCCATGCTCCGCTCCATGAATCGCAACGCCGTCCGACTCGTACTCAGCCTCCTCGCGGCCGCGCTGCTTCCGGCGACGGCGGCGATGGGTGCAACGTTGCCCGCCATGGAACGCTTCGCCGCGCCGCTAACGGATGACGGAAAGTGCGTCGCAGCGCTCTATGGGTTGAATACTTTGGGAGCGGTCGTTGGAGTGCTGG
>DATEND010000265.1:0-3122 GCA_035275245.1 Candidatus Eiseniibacteriota bacterium | reverse complement strand
CCATGGAGAAATAGGCGCCTCGCTCCCCGACCTCCTCGTCCAGCCCCTTCGGCAGCCGGAGTTTCAGGCGCTCGCCGCCCACCTCGGCCAGGGCGCGGTCGACCGCGTCGCCGCCTCGATCCCGGTCGCCGAACGCGATGTTCTCGCGCACGGTGCCCGAGAAGAGAAACACATCCTGTAAGACGAGCCCGATTTGGCGGCGAAGCGCCTTCCCGTCGATCTCCCGAATGTCGATGCCGTCGACCCGGATCGTCCCCTTCTGGAATTCGTAGAATCGCGTGAGCAGGTTCGCGATCGTCGTCTTCCCCGCCCCGGTCGCGCCGACGATGGCCACCTTCTCCCCCGGCGCGATCCGAAAGGAAACGTTTCGGAGCACCCACTCGTCGGGCTTGTACGCGAAGGAGACGCCCTCGAACGAGACCTCGCCCCGGAAGCGGCCGACGGCGCGCGGCCGCGCGGGCTCGGTCACGTCCGGCTTCGTGTCCAGGAGCTCGAAGATCCGCTCCGAGGAGACCATCGCGGCCTGGAACACGTTGTACTTCTCGCTCAGGTCCCGGACGGGCTGGTAGAAGCGGTCGGCGTACTGGATGAACGCCACGACGACGCCGAACGTGACCGCCCCCTGGAGAATCCCGCCGCCGCCGTACCAGAGAATCAACGCGATGGCCACCGCTCCGATGATTTCGACCGCGGGGAAGAAGACCGCGTAGTAGAACAGGTTCTGCACGTGCGCGACGTAGTGGTCGTCGTTCGCCTTGTCGAACTTGCGCCACTCCTTCCGCTCCGCGTTGAAGAGCTTGAGCACGTCCAGTCCCTGCAGGTGCTCCTGGAGGAAGGCGTTGATGCGCGCGAGGCGCGTGCGGACACGGCGATAGGAGACGCGCACCTTGGCGCGGAAGATCGCGGTCGCGATCATCAATAATGGGACCGTCGTCAGCGTCACGAGCGCGAGCTTCCAGTCGAGGAGGAGCATTGCGCCGACGATGCCGAAGAGCATGAAGAGGTCGCCGATCACCGCCACGACGCCCTGCGCGAACAATTCGTTCAGCACCGATACGTCCTGCGTCACGCGCGTGAGGATGCGGCCCACCGGGCGCGTGTCGTAGTACGAGGGGTTCAGCGTCTGGAGGTGCTCGAAGATGGCGAGCCTCAGGTCCTGCATGGCGCGCTGGCCCACCATGGACATCGTGTAGGTCTGGACGTACCGGAGCACGAACGCGACCGCCAGGACGAGGACGTAAGCGCCCGCGATGAGGAGCAGTCCCCGTCCCGCCTCGGCTGGAAGCGCCCCGGCGCCCGACGCGGGTTTCACGTACGTATCGATCGCGACCTTGGTCAGATAAGGGCCGGCCACCTCGAGGAGCGAAATGCCCGCGAGGAGGATCACCGAGAGGATGACTTCCTTCTTGTACGGCTTCAGGTACTGGAGGAGCCGCCCGGCGAGCCGTTGATCGTAGATCGCGCCCTGCGCGTCGACGTCATCGGCGGCGGAGCCCCAGGGACCGGCCATTAGAGCGCCTCCAGCTCTTCCACCACCTCTTCCCGGTGGTAGAGGTCCGCGTAGAGACCGCCCTGCGCGATCAACTCCGGATGGGATCCGGTCGCGACGATCCGGCCCTCGTCGAGCACGACGATCCGGTTCACGCGAAGGAGCGCCGAGCGGCGGTGCGTGGCGAGGAGGATGCTCGGCCGCTCCGGAAGCCCGAAGAGCGACTCCAAGATCTGCTCCTCGGTGCCGGGATCGACGCTCGCGAAGGCGTCGTCGAGGAGAAGGACCGGGCGCGTCAGGGCGAGGGCGCGTGCCAAGGCGACGCGCTGCTTCTGGCCGCCGCTCAGCGTGATGCCCCGCTCGCCGATCACGGTGTCGAGCCCTTCGGGAAACTGGGAGAGGTCCGATCCGAGCCCGGCGCGGCGGGCCACGGCCTCGGTGTCGGGCGCCGGATCTCCGTCGTCGAAGCCGAACGCGATGTTCGAGCGGATCGTGTCCGAGAAGAGGAAGGTCTCCTGCGGGACGATGCCGAACCGGCGGCGCAGAACCCCGCGCGGCCACTCCTCGGCCGGAACCCCGCCGATCGCGACGGATCCGCCCGTCGGTTCGTAGAGGCGCGCGATCAAGTTGAGAAGCGTCGACTTGCCCGCCCCGGTCCGCCCCACGATCGCGACGGTTTCGCTGGGCCGGATGGTCAGGTTCACGTCCTTCAGGACGTCCCGATCGGTCTCGGGATAGCGAAACGCGACGTTCCGGAGCTGGATCGTCGTGTCGGCCGTCGGCGCCGGAACGCCGGTGCGCTCGACGTCGTCCTCCAGCGGCAGATCCATGATCGCCCGGATGCGGGCCATGGATGCGGCCCCGCGCTGGAAGAGGTTCGAGACCCACCCGAGCGCGATCATCGGCCAGAGGAGCATGGCGAGGTAGATTTGGAACGCGACCAAGTCGCCGAGGGTGATCCGTCCGGCCACCGCGGCCGTCCCGCCTACCCAGAGGACGACCGCGGCCGCGATTCCCCCGAGCAGGGAGAGCAGTCCCCCCATCGCGGCCCAGACGCGCACCATCCCGCGATTCTTCTCGAGAAAGTCCTCGTGCAACCGCCGGAAGACCCGAACCTCGCCCGCCTCCTCGACGTGGGCTTTCACGACGCGAATCCCGGAGAGCGTCTCTTGCGCCTTCGCGGTCAGGGCGGCGAACGACTCCTGGATCGCCTCGTAGTACTTGTGGAGGCTCGATCCGAGCCGCGCGACCACCAAGGAGAGAATCGGAAGCGGGATCAAGGCCAGGAGCGTGAGCTGCACGTCGATCCGGCACATCAGGGTCACCGCCATGACGAAGGTCACGATCGTGTTCGAGAAGTACATGATCCCCGGCCCGAGAAAGTTTCGCACGGCGTCGAGATCGTTCGTAGCCCGCGACATGAGGTCGCCGACCTTCCGGGTCCGGTAGACCGCCGCCGGAAGGCGCGCGAAGTGATCGAACAGGTCGTTTCGAAGCTCGTATTCCATGCGGCGCGACGCGCGGATCAACGACATGCGCATCGTGAAGAGGAAGATGCCCTGAAGGACGACCGCGAGCAGGATGAACGCCGCGTCCTGGGCCAGCCGGGCGCGGGAGACGCCGGCCTCGAGGT
>DATEND010000264.1:0-2326 GCA_035275245.1 Candidatus Eiseniibacteriota bacterium | reverse complement strand
GGTTTCCGGCGAGATGATGCGGCTACTGAGCCAAGAGGAAGGATGATCCGCGCCGCGCTGGCGGATCGCTTCGTCCGTTCCGGATTCGGGGTCGCGCCCCTTCTCCTCGCTCTCGTGCGCCTCTATCGGGTCACCGTTTCGCGCGCCTTTCCACGCGCCTGTCGCTTCGAGCCGTCCTGCTCTGCCTATGCGGAGGAGGCGCTCCGCCGGCACGGGCTCCTGCGCGCCGCGTGGCTGATCCTGCGCCGCGTCGGCCGCTGCCACCCCTTCCACGACGGAGGCTACGACCCGGTGCCGTAGCGCGGCGCCGGATCGCTCTTCATGGATCGAAGAACCCTATTTGCCGTCCTCTTGATCATGGCCGTCCTCATGGTGGACCAACTTCTCTGGTCCCGATGGACGAAGCCGCGCGCCCCCCAGCCCACGCTCATCGGCGCCGATTCCCTCGCCGGTTCCGCACCCGCGATCCGCGATTCCGCAAAGGGGGCGGGAGCCGGAGCGACGGCGCCCGCGCGTCCGGACGTGACCTCGCCTCCGCCGTCTCCGCGCACGGCCCTGCCCGCGGCACTTCAGGCGACGGGTGGCCTCCCCGCGGTGCCGGGTGAGGCGATGCTGCTCCCCCGGGTCCCGCTCGTCGACGCGACGGAGCACCGGTTCAAGACCCCGCGGTTCGACGCCGTGATCACGTCCGAGGGCGCCGCGGTTTCTTCGTGGACGCTCGGGAACTACCAAAACCCCATCACGAAGTCGCCGGTGAACCTGATCCCGTCGGGCCAAACCGCACTCCATGTCGTGGTCGGCATCACCGGAGGCGCCTTCGACTTCTCACGCGCCCCATTCCGCGTCGCGGGCGGCAGCGAGCTCGAGGATCGGGTCTCCTTCGTGGCCGAGGACTCCACGGGGATCCGCGTCACCAAGACGTACACGAAGACCAAGGACCCCGCCGTTCTCGACCTCGAGGTGCGAATCGCCGCCGACCCCGCGTTGGGTCCGATTCGGTACCGCATCGGGTGGGGGTCGCCGCTTCCCTTGACCGAACAGGGAGCGAAGCCCCAAGAGCTGACGGCGGTCGCTTATCTCGGGGCGAAGCTCGAGACCGTCGACGCCGGCAAACTCGCGAAGGATGGGATGAAGCGATTCGAGGGGAACGTTCGCTGGGCCGGCGAGCGGAACAAGTACTTCCTCGCCGCGGTGATCCCGGATTCGGCGACGATCCCCGAGGTCGTCGTGCTGCCCGGCGTGGAGAAGAAGCCGACCGCGTGGCTCGTGGGTGCGGCTCCTCCGGGAACCGAGATCGTTCGCCATGCGCGCATCTACGCCGGCGCGATCGAGGTGGACGCGCTGTCCCGCATCGGCGCCGGCCTGGACGAGACCGCGAACCTGGGATGGAAGTGGATCGTGCCGCTGAGCAAGCTGCTCTTGGGCGCGCTCGTCCTCCTACACGGGTTCATCCCCAACTACGGTGTCGCGATCATCCTGCTCTCCATCTTGACCAAACTGATCTTCCATCCGCTCTCGCACTCGAGCCTGCGCACCATGAAGGTGATGCACCGGCTCCAGCCGCAGATCGACGCGATGCGGAAGAAGCACAAGGACGATCCGACCAAGCTGAATCAGGCGATGATGAATCTGTACAAGGAGCACAAGGTGAACCCGCTGGGCGGGTGTCTGCCGATGCTGCTTCAGCTCCCGGTCTTCCTGGCGCTCTATCAGGTATTGCTCCACGCCGTGGAGCTTCGCGCCGCCGGTTTCGTCGGTTATATCACCGACCTCTCGGCCCCCGACGTCCTGATGCGACTCGGGGCCTTTCCGATTAGCCTCATGCCGATCTTGATGACGGGGAGCACGTATCTGCTCCAGTCCCAGACCCCTGTGGCCCCGCAGCAGAAGCTGATGATGTACTTGATGCCGGTGATGATGCTCTACATCATGTATGGCCTGCCCTCCGGTGTGATCCTATACTGGACGGTGAACAACCTCGTATCGGCGCTCCAGCAGTACATGGTCAACGTCTCAGAAGACCGTAAGGCGGCGGCATCGTGAGTGGATCCGCCCCGGCAAACACCCGAACGGAAGCCGACGTCATGAGCGAGATCAAGGGAATCCAGGTTGAAGGAGAAACGTTCGACGAGGCCGTGATCACCGCGGCCGCGCAGTTGGGATTGAAACCGGCGGATCTCGCGGTCGAGATCGTCGACCCCGGCTCTTCCGCCAACTCGAGCCTGGGCTTTCGGCCCGTGAAGGTCCGGGCTTGGCTTCGTGAAACGAACACGGCGCCCGACGGCGCGCGCAAGGCGGGCCCCGGCGGCCCGCGACGCGGTTCCTA
>DATEND010000263.1:0-2324 GCA_035275245.1 Candidatus Eiseniibacteriota bacterium | reverse complement strand
CAGAACGTCAGGCGGCGCTTCTTGGCCGCCCACTGGAGCATGGAGCGAACGTCCTCGACCCGCCAGCCGCAGGGCGCGAAGAAGCCGGGGCCCTCGGCGGGAGCGAATTGAAAGGGGGCGCGCGCTTCGATGAGCCGGGTCCCCACCTCGCGGTCCAGTTGCTTCTTCAGTCCCGGCGACGATAGATCGAGCACCCACCGGTGGAAGCTCGCCGGACCCGCGAGATCGCGCGCCAGTCCCGCGACCTGTTCCGGCGTCAAGTAGATCAGGAGCCCCTCGGTCAGGATCAGCACCCGCTTCGCTTCGCGGCCCAACTCCGCGAACAACCGCCGGCGCGCCGCTTCGTCGGAGAGATCGAGGCGCACGCGCCGGAGCGAGCAGCGCGGCGTCTCGCCCGCGAGGATCCCCTCCTTGTAGTCGAGGATCTCCGGCAGGTCCACCTCGACCCATCGAAGCGAGGCAGGAAGCTCCATCCGATAGGGCCGCGCGTCGAGGCCGGCCGCCAGGTTCAAGACCAGGTCGGTCCCTTTCGCGAGTTCCTCCGTGAGGAACGCGTCGAACAGGTAGGTGCGGATCGGGAGCGCCCAACCCCGCCCGCTTCGCCCGGGGAGTTCCTGGGCGATGCGCTCGCCCCGCTCCCCCGCGAGCCGGCGCGCGAATGGATCGCGAAAGAGCGGGTCCGCACGCTCGGTTTCGTGCGCCCGGAACGCAGCCACCCAGCGCGCGGTGTCCGAGACGTTTCGAACGAGCGGTTCTTCCTGCGTCAGAGCGCCACGTCCTTCCGGTTCAGTTCAACGGCCAGAGCCAGCCGAAGGCGCCGGCGGTCACGAGCCCATAAAGGAGGCCGTCGATCATGAGCTTGATCGTCGTGCCCCAATTTCGTTTGTACCAAATCGAGTTCTGGAGCAGCGCGAGCGAGTAGCCCATGAAGGCCGCGGCGCCCGCGAATCGGAAGACGGCGAGGTACGGCGCGCCCGGTCCGAGAGCCCTGCCGGTCAGATAGGCCGCGAACACGCTGACGAGACAGCTGAAGAGGAACCATAGGAGGAGGCTCGCGCCCATGGAAGGAGGGCCGCCCTGGATGACCGTCAGGAAGAGGATCGGGCCCCGGCTCCGCTTTTCGAGGAAGGCGGGGTCCTTCATCGCCTTCATGCTGGAGCAGTAGGGAGCCATGTAGTCGCCGGGCGGCGTGTTCGACTTCCGAAGCGATTCCATCACGTCGTCTTCCGCGGGGAGCTGCTTGTAATCGCCGCGATGCCACGGAATCAGCATGTGGATGATCGAGCTGACGATGAAGACGAGCGCTGCGGAGAGGAGTATCGGGATCCAAAGGGACGTGACGGGAACCATGGCCGTTCCTCCGTATGGACGCATCCCACCGCCCCGGGCTCGGGGCGGTCGGCGCATCCTAGCACCGGATCATTCGATCTGCTAGATTCCGGGCCGGTACACGGATGACCCTTACCTTTCCGACTTTCGACACGGCGCTCCGCGGCCTCGGCTATTCCGAGTTTCGCCCAGGCCAGCGCGAAGCTCTCGAAACCCTCTTGCGGCATCGCCGCCTGCTCCTCGTCGCGCCCACGGGCGGCGGGAAAAGCCTCATCTACCAGCTCCCGGCTACGATGCTCGAGGGAACGACGCTCGTCATCTCCCCGCTCATCGCGCTCATGCAGGACCAGGTCGAGGCGCTCGCGCAGCGCGGCGTGCCCGCGACGTATCTGGCGAGCACGCTCTCGGACGAGGAGGCGCGCCGGCGGCTGCGCGGAATTCGCGCCCGCGAGTACCGGCTCGTCTACGTCGCGCCCGAGCGGCTCCCCTACGCCGGTTTCCAGGACATGGCCCGCGAGCTTTCGCCGCCCCTCATCGCGATCGACGAGGCGCACTGCATCAGCCATTGGGGGCACGACTTCAGGCGCGACTACATGGAGATCGGCGGATTCCTGAAGCGCTTTCCGGACGCGATGGTGCTCGCCTGCACGGCGACCGCCACGCCCGCGGTGCGCGACGACATCGTGACGCAGCTCGGGCTGGGCGCGGACACGCCGCAGATCCTCCGCGGATTCGCCCGGCCGAACTTGGCGCTCCGCGTCCAGAACGTCGACTCCGCCGCCGACCTGCACGCCGGGATCGACTGCGCGCTCGCGGAAGCGCTCGGCGCCCCGCACGATCGCGGCGCACGGCCCGGCGCGGTCATTCTCTATTGCCTGAGCCGCGCGAACGCGGAGGCCGAGGCGAAGCGCCTCCGCGCGGCGGGGTGGCGCGCCGGCTGGTATCACGCCGGACTCTCCGGCGAGCACCGCTCCGAGGTGCAGCGCCGGTTCCTC
>DATEND010000262.1:0-5977 GCA_035275245.1 Candidatus Eiseniibacteriota bacterium | reverse complement strand
CACTTGAAAAAGGCCTCCGGTGCGGGTCAAAAGGTGTCGAGCGCCCTCTATTTTACCATGGCGCGCCCTTCGGCGGGTGGCCGACCGTCAGGGCTTGAGCCGGTGCAGGAGCCGCGGGAACGGAATCGTCTCGCGAACGTGCTCGATGCCCGCGATCCAGGTGAGCGCCCGCTCGATCCCCATGCCGAAGCCCGAGTGCGGAACCGAACCGTAACGGCGGAGATCGAGGTACCACTCGAACGCTTCCATCGGCAGCTTGTGCTCGCGGATCCGCTCGACGAGTAGATCGAGCCGATTCTCCCGCTCTCCGCCGCCGACGATCTCGCCGTACCCTTCCGGCGCCAAGAGGTCGCAGGAAAGGGAGCGTCGTTCGTCCCCGGGGTCGCGCTTCATGTAGAACGCCTTGACCGCCGTCGGGAAGCGATGGACGAAGAAGGGCCGGTCGAAGCCCTCGGTCAAGACCGTCTCGTCCGTGCCGCCGAAATCGCTGCCCCGCTCGAACGGAAGTCCCTTGTCGACCAGGATCTTCGCCGCGTCCTCGTACGAGATCCTCGGGAACGGGCGCTTCACCCGCTCCAAGGGCGCCACGTCCCGCTCGAGGATCTGGAGCTCGCGCCGCCGCTCCTCCAACACACGGCCCACGATCGATTCGACGAATCGCTCGATCAGATCCATCACGTCGTCGAGCGTCGCGAACGCCACCTCCGGCTCCACCATCCAGAACTCGATCAGGTGCCGCCGGGTCTTCGATTTTTCGGCCCGAAACGTCGGGCCGAAGCAATACGTCTTGCCGAACGCCATCGCGGTCGCCTCGTTGTAGAGCTGGCCGCTCTGGGTCAGGTAGGCCTTTTCGCCGAAGTAGTCCGTCTCGAACAACGTGGTCGTTCCCTCGCACGCCGACGGCGTGAAGATCGGCGCGTCGGCGAGCGTGAAACCGTCCTGATTCAGGAAATCGCGGCAGGCGTTGACGAGCGTGTGGCGGATCTTGAGGAGCGCGTGCTGGCGCTGCGACCGAATCCAGAGGTGGCGGTGATCGAGGAGAAAGGGGGTGCCGTGGTCCTTCGGCGTGATCGGATAGTCGACGCTCGCCGCGACGATCTCGAGATCGGTCAGCGTCACCTCGACGCCGCTCGGAGCGCGCTTGTCCTCTCGAACCAAGCCCGTGACCCGGATCGAGCACTCCTGGGCGACCGTCGCGCAGCGCGCGAACACTTCCTCCGGAAGCTCCGACTTCACGGCTACGCACTGCACGACGCCGCTTCCGTCCCTCACTTGTAGAAATTCGATCTTTCCGCTGGAGCGCCGGTTGTAGAGCCACCCCTCCAGCACGACCGTCTGGCCCGCCTTCCCCGGCAGCGCCTCGATTCGCGTCGACAGCGCGGTCATCTCCTCACCTCCACGCTCCGTTTGGTTTCGAGAACCGTCATGAGCCGCCGAGCATACCACGACGCGGGACATTTCCCTTGACACCCCGATCGACCGGCCCCTAACGTGCCCGCGTGGCGCATCTCCCGGTCCGCCAAAGTGCTACGCCCGCGGCTCCGAGCGGTTTTTGCCCCGCGCTCGCGCCTTTCGCCGCCCTTTCCCGTTTGTGCCTGGTCGCGCTTCTCTGCCTGACGCCGGCCGGCGCCTTCGCACAGCAAGGGGCGCCGGACGCCGAGGCCATCAGCACCGCGCTCGAGCGAAAGTACGACGAGGGCATCTTCCGCGACCTGCCGACGGCGCAGGCGCGCTACCGCGAGGCCCTCACGGCCGACGCGTCGGGAGACAAAGCCACCGCGGTCCGGCTCCTCGAGGCCGCGTCGCTCTTCGATCCCGAGTATCCAGACGCTCACTTCACGCTGGCGCGCGTCGTCCTATTCTCCGACCCAGGGCGTGCCGTCGGGGAGTTGAGCGAGGGATTCCGAATCCTACTGCGCTCCTATCCGTGGCAGCGCCACCTCCTCGCGAACGCGGGCACGGCGATCGTCGTGATCTGGCTCGTAGCGCTCCTCCTCGCGATCGTCGGGATCGTGGTACGGCACCTGCCCCACCTGTTCCACGTCGTGGTCGAGCTGCTCGGCGCCCGGCAGAGCCGCGTCGGCCGGGTCGGTGCGGCCGCCCTGAGCCTTTCGCCGGTTCTCTGGGGTCTGGGAGCGATTCCGACCGCCACGCTCTTCGCCGGTCTCCTCTCGTTCCGATTCGGGCGGCGAGAGGCGCTGATCCTCGTCCTCTTCTTCGTCTCGGCGATTTCCTTCGCGGGCCTTTTCGGCATGGTGGCCCCGTGGGCCGGAGCGCCGCGTCTCGACGAACCAAGCCTTCTCGTCGACCGGGCCCTCTCTTCCGGGAACGACGCCGACTTGGCCCGAGCCCTGGAAGCGTGGGAGGGTCGCGACGCCAACGAGCCGCTCTACCCCTTCGCGCTCGGTTCGATGGCGCGCCGCGCGGGCGATCTCGAGACGGCCGAGCGCCACCTGACCCTGGCCGCGGTGCTCCGGCCGAACACTCCGTGGATCCTGACGAATCTCGGCAACGTGGCGTTCGCCCGCGAGGACATTGCGCGGGCGCGGCAGCTCTACGAATCCGCGTCCGCCGCCGACCCGAACGCGGTGGAGCCGCATTACAACCTGGCCCAGGTCTACACGAAGCAGCTCCTCTTCGCCGAGGCGAGCCGCGAGCAGTCGCGCGCGTCGGCGGTCGCCTTCGACCGGGTGCGGGACTTCAGCCGGTGGACCGCGCCGCAGCTGAACCGGACCGTGATGGACGCGCGTCCGCCGTCGGAGGCGCTCTGGGATCTCGCGCGCCGCACCGCCCACTTCCGCGGCGCGGCGGCGCTCGAGGGAAATCCGTTCCTCGCCTTCGCGACACGGCTCGGACCTCCGGCGCCGTTCGCGCTCTTTTTCCTTCCGGCGATCTTCCTCATCTTCGGAGGGATCGGGCAGTTCGTGATTCGCGGGCTGGCGACGCTCCATTGCTCGAATTGCCAGAAGGTGGTCTGCCGGAAGTGCGTCCATCGGATGCAGCAGCGTGCGTTCTGCACCGAGTGCTTCAAGTCCGTGCGCGATCTCAAGTCGATGGAGTTCACGCGCCTGCTCCTGACGCGCCGCGACAAGAGCGCCGCGCGCCGGCGCACGATCGGCCAGGCCGCGCTGACCTTGATCCTGCCGGGCGCAGGTCAGATGCTGCGGGGGGCCTCGCTGAGCGGATTCTTCGCGCTCCTGATCATGACCACCGCGGCCATCCTCGTCATCCCGAACGGCGCGCTCGTGCCCTCCATCGACGTGCTTCCCGTGCCCGGAGGGGGCTGGGCGAAACGCGCGCCGCTCCTGGTTCTCTTCCTCATCACCTACGCCATCTCGGTCGCGCGCTACTTCGCGACGACGACCACACGGGTGCAGGGGCTGACCGGCGGCGCCGGGAGGCCGACCCGATCCTCGGGCGAACGGCGCGAAGCACGCGCGGGCAGGAACTGACCGATGGCGCTCCAGGGCAATCTCGACGACTTCAGTCTCCCCGAGATTCTGCAGCTGATCGCGGTGCAGCAGAAGTCGGGCGTGCTCAAGCTCACGTCCGGAGACGACGTCGTCGTCATCTTCTTCGAGGGTGGAAAGGTCGTCTCCACGCGCGATCGCCGGCGGAACGCCAAGGATCCGCTGAAGCCGTTCCTCGTCAAGACGGGGCGCGTGACCGAAGCGCAGATGCGGCAAGTGGAGACGATCGAGGCCGAGAGCCGGCGGGAGCTGACCGATATTCTCCTCTCGGGAAACTACCTGACGAGCGAGCAACTCTCCCACGCGCTCGAAGAGCAGATCCAGGACACCCTGCACCAGCTCCTGACCTGGAAGACCGGCGCCTACCACTTCTCGGGCGACGGGCGCACGGTGCCGAAGTTCGGGGTCAACGTGCGGCTCAATACCGAAGGTCTGCTCATGGAGAGCATGCGGCGGATCGACGAGTTCGTCCGATACAAGGAGGTCCTGACCTCGCCGGCGATGGTGCTCCGTCCCAAGGCGCTGGCGGTGCCGCCCAAGGAGATGACGCCTGCCGAGCAGCGCGTGCTCCCCTTGGTCGACGGGCTTAGGCCGCTCCGCGACATCGCGGCCCAATCGAAGCTCGTCGAGTTCGAGGTCTACGAAGCGCTCCATCACCTGTTGGATCTCGGCGTGGTCGAGGTTTCGCTCTCGGCCGCCCCGCCCAAGGTGACGCCGATCGTAGCCGAGCCGGCGAAGGTGACCGAGCGGCGGCCATCCGGAATCGTCGCGGTGGCCCTGGGCCTCGTCGCGGTGGTCGGGTCGTACCTGATCGGAAGCTACGTGACGCCGACCTTGCTCTCGCAAGTTCGAACGTCCTCGGCGCCGGCGGCGTGGGCCCCGCCCGAGATCGCGAACCTGGATGACGCCGCCCGGCTGACCCTCGCGCTCGAAACCTACCGCTCGATGCGGGGCCGGTACCCCGAAGACCTCGTGACCCTGCGAAACGAGGGCTTCCTCCCGCGCGGGATCGCGCGCTCCCTCTCCGAGCGTTACCTCTACAAGAGCGACGGTACGACGTTCACGCGCGTCGAGCGCTGACGCCCGGGTCGGAATTCAGCGCGCCCCGCGCGTCATCGCCTCCTTCCCCGATCCGCACCAGATCCGATTCCACGGATAGCCTTCCCCCCAGCGCCACGCGCCGTAGGCGGACGCAAGAACCGCGATCCCAACGACGAGTAGGACCGCTCCCGGCGCCCGCGGCAAGAGTAGCGCCATGAACGCGAGCTGGAGCAGGATCGCGCACCGGTTCGCCCCGTCCCTCCCCTCGAATTCCTGGAGCGAGAGCGCCGTCCCAGCGAGGAGCCCCCAGAGCGCCGGCACCCACGCCCCGACGTAGAGCCCGCCGAGGAGTGACGACCACGCAAAGGCGCGCGCGAGGCGCCACGCGCGTCGATCGCCGAGCCGGAAGGCCAGCGTCCGCTGCCCCGTGACTCGGTCGCCGTCCGAGTCTGCGATCATGGTGACGAGCGCGACCGCACAGATTCCCGCTGCAAACGGCATCGCGCTGAGAGCGGCGCGTCCCCACGCCGCGGCGCCGGGGGCGATCCCTCCGGCCGCCGACGCGCCGAGCAGAAACGCGACCACGCCGTAGCCGAGGCCGTGGCTCAGGAGGTCCCATCCGGCTCGCCGCTTCCACTCGAGGCCCGGCACGACGTACCCCGCGCCCAGCATCGCGCCGGTCGCGAGGAGCGCGCGGGACGCCGGAGCGACCGACGAGTGCATCGCCAGCACGAGGGCGCCGGCCGCGGAGAACCCGCCCGCGATCGCCAGGGCATGCCCCGAGATCGCCCCCGAAGCGACGGCGCGCCCCTTCCGATTCACGCGGTCTCCGGCGCGGTCGCGCCATCCGTTCGCCGCGTGGACCGCTCCCAGCAAGAGGAGGAGCGATCCGAGCGTCGCGCTCGTGGACTCTGGAACCGGGGGAAGCGGAGGAAGCGGATGTGTCGTCTCCCCCGCGGCGAAGAGCGCGATCGCGGGAATCCAGAGGAGCGGCCGAAGCGCGAAGCAGAGATCGAGGAAGCCTCGCGCCGCGCTCACGCGAGAAGGCGGTCGAGCGCCTCGACCGCCGCCTTGGCCTCGATGGCCTCCAGGCACCGATACCCGATCGGACAGGTGCGCCGGAAGCAGGGCGAGCAGGGATAGGCCGCGTAGAGGTTCGCGACCCAAGGCGCCGCGGGGGAGGTCCAAACAGGGCTCGTCGATCCGAAAATCCCAACAGTGGGGCGACCCAGGGCGGCCGCGAGGTGCATGACACCGGAGTCGTTCGAGACGACGGCGTCCGCGGCGGCGAGAATTCCCACGAGCTCGGCGAGATCGGTCCCGCCCGTCATGTCGGCGACGATGGCGCCAGCCGCGGCCGCCGATTTGGCGACGCTCGCCGCGACCGCCCGATCCTCGGCCGCGCCCACGACGACGAGCGTGAGTCTTCGGTCCAAGGCCATGCGCGCGCCCACCGCAGCGAAGCG
>DATEND010000261.1:0-12450 GCA_035275245.1 Candidatus Eiseniibacteriota bacterium | reverse complement strand
ACGTTCATTTGATGATCGTCGAGCCGCTCCGCCATCTCGAGGCGTTCGCCAAGGCCGGCGCCGATCACCTGACCGTGCACGTGGAAGCCGTGGAGGATCCCGGCGCCGCGGCGCGCTCGATTCGCGCGCGGGGAATCCGCGCCGGGCTCGCGATCAAGCCGAAGACGCCGCTCGACGCGCTGCTTTCGGCGCTCCCGCACTGCGACTTGGCGCTGGTGATGACCGTGGAGCCCGGGCAGGGCGGCCAGGCCTTTCTCGAGGGATCCCTCGAGCGCATCGCCACGGCTCGCGCGGCGATCGACGCCGGCGCCCACGATTGCCTGCTCGAGGTGGACGGCGGGATCGCCTCCGGGACGGCGGCCGAGGCCGCTTCGGCCGGCGCGGACACGTTCGTCGCGGGGCACTCGATCTTCCGCACGCCCGACTCCGATCGGACCGCCGCGCTTCGCGCCCTTCGCGACGCGATGCGATCGGCGTGAACGTCCTCGTCGTCGGGGGCGCGGGATACATCGGCAGCGTCGTCGTCGAAGAGCTCGTGCGCGCGCGCCACTCGGTTCTCGTTCTCGACGATCTCTCGACCGGACACCGGGACGCGGTGCCGCCTCTGGCGCTCCTGATCCAGGGCGCGATTCAGGACCCCGCCGCGGTCCAGGAGGCCTTCGCGACGAAGGAGATCGACTGCGTCGTCCACCTGGCCGCGCGCTCGATCGTCGCGGAGTCGGTGGCGCATCCGGAACGGTACGAAGAGGCGAACGTCGCGGCGGGCGCGACGCTCCTGCGCGCGATGCGCGACCGGGGCGTGCGCCGGATCGTCTTCTCGTCCACCGCGGCGGTCTACGACGCCGACGCGCCGATGCCGCTCCACGAGCGGTCGCCGCTCAAGCCGGCGAACCCGTACGGGGCCACGAAGCTCCGTTTCGAGGAGATGCTGCAACGGTCCGCCGGCGCGGGGGAGATCGACTACGTGGCGCTCCGGTACTTCAACGTCGGCGGCGCCAGCATCGACCGCGGCGAGGATCACCGCGAGGAGACGCATCTCATTCCGCTCCTGATCGACGCCGCGCGCGGCGCCCGCGGGCCGGTGCCGATCTACGGGACCGACTACCCGACCCCCGACGGGACCGCCGTTCGCGACTACGTGCACGTGATCGACGTGGCCGAAGCGCACGTGCGCGCGGTCCGTCACCTGGCGGAAGGCGGCGAGAGCGGCACGTATAACCTCGGGTCCGAGACCGGAGCGACGGTGCGACAGGTCGTTCGGACGGTGGAGGCCGTCACCGGGCGGGCCGTCCCGACCGAAGAAGCGCCGCGCCGCGCGGGGGATCCGGCCACGCTCGTTGCCTCGGCGAAAGAGGCCCGCCGCGTGTTAGGCTGGAGGCCGCAGTTTGGCGAGCTCGAAGCGATCGTGGAGACGGCGTGGGAGTGGCGCCGGCGCCACCCGGAGGGATACGCGGAATGAGCGGACGACGCGGCAACGAACCGGCCGAGGACGAGGCGGGGGACCGTCTCGTGAGCGTGCGGCGCGTCGACGACGAGGCCACGGCGCTCCTCCTCGTCGAGTTCCTGCGCGACCAAGGCGTCGAGTCGAACGTCCATTCCGTCCGGATGCCGTGGCTCGGCGGCATCGAGCTCATGGAGCGGGGGTTCTGGGGCCACGTCGAGGTGCTCGAGAAGGATGCCGACCGGGCGCGGGCCCTGATCGATGACTTCTTCGCGGCTCGGCCCGAAGCGCCGGGGCGCGCCGCCGGCAAGGACAAGGCCGAGGACACGGGGGAGGATCGGTGAAGCCCGTTTCGTCGCCCGTCGCGCGCACGCTCGCGCCGCCCGCCGTCACGCGCGACGCCCTGACGGCGCGCGTTCGTGGCATGCGGGGGAAGCGTGTTCTCGTCGTCGGCGACGTGATCCTCGATCGATACCTCTGGGGACGTGCCACCCGGATCTCTCCCGAGGCGCCGGTTCTGGTCGTGGACGTGGAGCGCGAGGAATTCCGTCTGGGCGGAGCGGCCAACGTCGCCCACAACGTGCGCGCGCTCGGCGCCCAGCCGCTCCTCTTCGGGGTCGTCGGGGACGACGCGGCGTCGTCGGACTTCGCCCGTCTCCTCGGGGAGCGCGACGTCGATCCGAATCCCGGCATCGTGCGCGACCCGAGCCGGCGGACCACGGTGAAGACGCGCATCATCGCCCACAACCAGCAGGTCCTCCGCGCCGACGAGGAGACGAGGGAGCCGCTTCCGGCCGCCGCGCGAGCCCGGGTTTCGGAGCGGCTTCATGCCGCGCTCGCCGACGCGGACGCGGTCATCCTGAGCGACTACGGCAAGGGAGTCGTTTCGGGCGAGCTCCTGGACGAGCTTCTCCCCGAGCTGACGCGGCGCGGGATCCCGAGCGCCGTCGATCCCAAAGAAGAGCACTTCTTCCGATATCGGGGCGTCACGGTCATCACGCCGAATCTGCTCGAAGCGGCGCAGGCGTACGGCCGCCGGCTCTCGGACGAGGCGTCGCTCCTCGAGGCTGGCTTCGGCCTTCGGGAACGCCTCGACTCGAAGGCCGTCCTCATCACGCGCGGCGAGGAAGGCATGTCCCTCTTCACCGCGGAAGGACACACGCACTTCTCGACGCGCGCCCGCGAGGTGTACGACGTGACGGGCGCGGGCGACACGGTCGTCGCGGCCATCGGCGCGGCGCTGGCCGCGCGCGCACCTCTGGCGGAGGCCTGCGTGCTCGCGAATCACGCCGCGGGGCTTGTCGTGGCGCATCTCGGAACCGCCGCCGCCCAGGCCGACGAGCTCATCGCCTCGCTCACGGATCTCCCCGTTGGGTGAGGTCCTGACGATCGAGGACGCCGTCCGCCGGCGTGTGGCGTCGCGCGTCCTCTCACAGACGTTCGTCTTCACGAACGGCTGCTTCGACATCCTCCACCCAGGGCACGTGGAGCTGCTCCGCCAGGCCGCAATCTTAGGTCACTACCTGATGGTGGGAATCAATTCGGACCGCTCCGCGCAGCGCTTGGGGAAGGGAGCGGGCCGTCCGGTCCAGGACGAGCACGCCCGCGCCACGGTGCTCGCCGCGCTCTCGGTCGTCGACGGGGTCGTGATCTTCGAGGAGGAGACCCCGCTCGAGCTGATCGAGATGCTTCGCCCGAACGTGCTGGTGAAGGGTGGGGACTACACGCCGGAGCAGGTCGTCGGTCGCGAGATCGTCGAACGGGACGGCGGTCGCGTGGTGATCGTGCCGCTGGTACCCGGCCACTCCTCGTCCAAGATCGCGTCCTCGCTGCGCTAAAGCCGCGCCGTTTCGGCCCGCCCGGGGCCGGGCTTGAC
Source organism: Candidatus Eiseniibacteriota bacterium (assembly GCA_035275245.1). GTDB lineage: Bacteria > Eisenbacteria > RBG-16-71-46 > SZUA-252 > SZUA-252 > DASQJL01. The sequence goes on along the minus strand of DATEND010000261.1, from coordinate 9,133 downwards.
AGCCCGAGCGCCGGATCGCTAGCCTCTAGGACTCTACTACTCTAATAAGGGGGGTGCCTCGGTGAAGCGCGCGAGACGAGTCGTGATCATGGGCGCCGGCGGGCGCGATTTTCATAACTTCAACACATTCTTCAAGCACCGGACCGACCACCACGTGGTGGCGTTCACGGCCTCGGCTCAAATTCCGGGGATCGACGATCGCAGGTACCCGCGGTCTCTCGCCGGAAAGCTCTATCCGAAGGGCATCCCGATCTACTCGGAGATGGAGCTGCCGGAAATCATCGCCAAGAACGACGTCGACATGGTCGTCTTCGCCTACAGCGACGTCTCACACGAGTACGTGATGCACAAGGCCTCGTGGGTCGCGAGCCTGGGCCCCGACTTCGTCGTGATGGGTCCGAAGACCACGATGATTCAAAGCAAGGTTCCGGTGATCGCCGTGAACGCGGTCCGCACCGGCTCGGGAAAGAGCCAGACCACGCGCAAGGTCTGCGAAGTGCTCAAGTCGCTGGGCAAGCGCGTCGTCGCGATCCGCCATCCGATGCCCTACGGCGAGCTCGAGCGGCAGGGGGTCCAGCGCTTCGCCACCTACGGCGATCTGGACCGCCACAAGTGCACGATCGAGGAGCGGGAGGAGTACGAGCCGCACCTGGACCGCGGCACGATCGTCTACGCGGGCGTCGACTACGCGGAGATCCTGGCATCCGCGGAGAAAGAGGCCGACGTCATCGTCTGGGACGGCGGCAACAACGACTTCTCGTTCTACGAGCCCGACCTCCAGATCGTCGTCGTCGACCCCCATCGGCCGGGCCACGAGCGCACCTACCACCCGGGCGAGATCAACACGCGGATCGCCGACGTGGTCGTGATCAACAAGATCGGCACCACCGACTACAAGAACGTGGAAGCGGTCCGGGCCTCGGTGCAGCAGCTGAATCCCCGCGCGGTCATCGTGGACGGCGCGTCTCCCATCTCCGTGGACAAGCCGGAGCGGATCCTGGGCCGCCGGGCGCTCGTGATCGAGGACGGTCCGACGCTCACCCATGGCGAAATGAAATACGGAGCCGGCGTCATCGCCGCGAAACGTCACGGCGCTCGCGAGATCGTCGATCCCCGGCCGTGGCTCGTGGGCGAGATCCGGGACACGTTCCGCCAGTATCCGGACATCGGAGCGCTCCTGCCGGCGATGGGCTATTCCAAGTCGCAGATGCGGGACATGGAGCGCACCATCAACGCCTGCGAGTGCGACGTCGTCGTGATCGCCACGCCGATCGATCTCAGGCGCCTCGTGGACATCAAGCACCCGACCGTGCGCGTCGGGTACGAGCTGGAAGAAATCGGCCGTCCCAAGCTGATGGACGTGATCGAGGAGTTCTTGGCGCGAATCGCGAAGGGCGCGGCCCGGCCCGCCCGCGCGAAGCGGCCGAAAGGGCGCGTCGCCAAGGCGGCTCGGAAGTCGAGTTCCGTTCGCGCGCCGAGACGCAGGCGAGCGTCTCGGTGAATCTCCACGAGTACCAGGGCAAGGAGCTCTTCCGGGCCGCGGGCATCCCCGTTCCGCCGGGGGAAGTGGCGCGCACGGTGGAGGAGGCGTCGCAAGCGGGCCAGAGCCTCGGCCTGCCGCTCGTCGTCAAGGCGCAGGTCCTGATCGGGGGCCGCGGAAAGGCGGGCGGCGTCAAGGTCGTCCGAACCGCCGAGGAGCTCGAGCGCGAAGCCGACCGCATTCTGGGTCTCGACATCCGGGGTCATCAGGTGCGGAAGGTCCTGATCACGCCGGCGACCGACATCGAGAAGGAGTACTACGCGGGGATCGTGCTCGATCGAAAGTACGAGACGCCGCTCCTCATGGTGAGCCCGGCCGGCGGCGTGGACATCGAGGACGTGGCGAAGGAGACGCCAGAGAAGATCCTGCGCCTGCACCTGGACCAGCGCGGCCTTCCAATGTACCGCGCCCGCGCGGCCGCCCGCTTCCTCGACGCACGACCTCCGGTCGAGAAGCAGCTCACGGCCGTGCTCGCGCGACTCGCGCGGGTCTATCGCGAGCAGGACTGTTCGCTGGCCGAGATCAACCCGCTCGTCGTCACGCCGAAGGGGGAGGTCTGGGCCCTCGACGCGAAGGTCGTGATCGACGACAACGCCCTGGACCGGCACGCGGATCTGGCGGAGATGCGCGACCTGGGCGCCGAGGACCCGGGCGAGGTGGAGGCGCGCGAGAAGAACCTCTCCTACGTGCGGCTCGACGGATCGATCGGCTGCGTCGTGAACGGCGCCGGCCTCGCGATGGCCACGATGGATCTGATCCACTATCACGGCGGGAAGGCGGCCAACTTCCTCGACATCGGCGGTTCCTCGAACCCCGACAAGGTCACCGCCGCCATGAGCCTCCTGACGCGCGACGCGCGCGTCCGCGCCGTGCTCTTCAACATCTTCGGCGGGATCACGCGGTGCGACGACGTCGCGCGCGGGCTCCTCGCGGCCCTGGACCGGATCGGCACCAAGCTCCCGATCGTGATCCGGCTGACGGGGACGAACGAGCGCGAGGCCCGGGACCTCCTGAGCGCGCGCGGCATGACGGCCCTCTCCGACATGGACGAGGCCGTGCGCGCGGTCATCGCCCGCGCGGCGGAGGCGGCGTGAGCATCCTCGTCGACCGAAATTCCCGCGTCTTGGTTCAAGGGATCACGGGCCGGGACGGCTCCTTTCACGCCAAGGGGATGAAGGAATACGGAAGCAAGGTCGTGGCGGGCGTGACGCCGGGTAAGGGCGGCACGAACGTCGATGGAATTCCGGTGTTCGACACGGTCGCCGAGGCCGTGGCGCGGACACGCGCCGACGTCTCGGTGATCTACGTGCCCGCAGCGCTCGCGCAGGATGCGATGTACGAAGCGATCGACTCGGAGATTCCCGTCGTCGTCTGCATCTCCGAGGGAATTCCGGCGCGGGACATGGTGGACGTGGCGGCATACCTGCGGGGCCGCTCGACGCGCCTGATCGGACCGAACTGTCCGGGTCTCATCACGCCCGGCGAGTGCAAGGTCGGGATCATGCCGGGGTTCATCCACGCCCCCGGTCGCATCGGCCTCGTGAGCCGGAGCGGAACGCTGACGTACGAAGTGGTGTGGCAGCTGACGCGCGCCAAGATGGGCCAGTCGACGTGCATCGGAATCGGCGGCGATCCGATCATCGGGACCCGCTTCGTGGACACGCTCGCGCTGTTCGAGGCGGACGACGACACCGACGCGATCGTGCTGATCGGCGAGATCGGCGGCACGGACGAGGAGGACGCGGCGGCGCTCATCGAGCAGCACGTCACGAAGCCGGTGGTGGCGTTCATCGCGGGGCAGACCGCGCCTCCCGGCAAGCGGATGGGCCACGCGGGCGCCATCGTCTCCGGAGGCGCCGGCACCGCGCAGGAGAAGATGGCGCGCTTCGAGCGCGCGGGCGTCCCGGTCGCCCGAGTCCCGTCGGAGATTCCCGGGCTGGTCGCGCGCGCGCTCGAGGGCCGGCGGAGACCGAAGCTTCGCGTCGTCCGCGGAAGTGCGCCGCCCGTGAAGCGAGCCGCGAAGAAAACCGCGTCCAAGCGCGCCACCGGAACGAAGCGCGCTGCCGGTACGAAGAAGCACGCGGTCAGGGAGCGTGGTCCGAAGCGGACGGCGGCGAAGAAGAAGAGACCCGCCCGCAGTGCCGCGTCCCGTGCGTCTCGCCGCCGCTAGGGCGGCCCGAGAAGCGGCCGGCCGCCGAAGCGGCCCAGCGCTCACCCCGATTTCAGTGATTTCAGAGCCCGCACGACCATGAGACTCCTCCTCGGCAACGAAGCCCTGGCATTCGGCGCGCTCGACGGCGGCGCCCGCTTCTACGCGGGTCATCCGCTCCAGGCGAGCGCCGAGATCGATCGGACGCTCTACCGCTCGATTCCCGAGCGGGGGGGCACCGCGGTCTTGGTCGAGGATGAAGCCGCGGCCCTGGCGGCCACGCTCGGCGCGGGGGCGGGCGGCCTCTTGGGCGTGACGGCGACGAACGCCGCGGGGCTCGCGATGGCCGGGCCCCTCCTCGCGCACGCGGCGGCGCGCGGAATCCCGGCCCTGCTCGCGGTCGTCGGTTCGCAGGGCGATCCGCCGGAAGCCTTCGGGCGGGGCGAGCGTCCCGGGCCCGTCGAGACGGCCTCGCAGCGGGAGATCGGTCCGCTTCGCTGGTGCGCGGGCGGCGGGACCTCGCTTCCGGTCTTCGCGCCTGCCTCTCCGGCCGAGTGCTACGCGCTCGCGCGCGCCGCCGCACGCGAGGCCGTGGCACGGCGCGGTCCGATCGTGCTCTACGTCGATCACGTGATCGGCCACCTCCGCGAACCCGTCGACGATGCGCCGGCCGGCGAGGAACCGCTCGAGGACGCCGAGTCGTATCGCGTCCGCGACGCCCAGGTCCTCGTCGTGGCGGTCGGCATCGTGGCGCGCGCGGCGAGGAGCGCCGTCCGCATCGCGCGCGAGCGCGGCGTGCGCGCCGGGCTCTTCCGCCCCGTCCGCCTCTGGCCGTTTCCGGACGCCCTCCTTCGCGAGGCCGCCTCGGGCGTCGAGCGACTGATCGTCGCGGAGTTGAGCGAGGGGCTGCTTGTCGAGACCGTGGCGACGGCGGTCGCGGGTCCAGCTGGGATTGGGCCACGCCCCGAAACGCGATCGTTGACCGGGGCGGGGATGCTCGTGCCTGGCCGCATCGCCGACGCCATCGAGGAGGCGGCGTGAGCACGACCGCCCCCGCGCGACCCGACGGCGCCGTGGGACTTCGTGCCTGCGCCTCGGCCTGCGGCGTGGACGGTCTCGGGGCGAGGATCGCCGCCGCGGTCGCGCGCCTCCTGGACGAGCCGCCTTTCCTCGTCGCCTCGGGTGGATGCGCGGCGACCCTCGCGTCGCACCTGCGCGGCGAGACGCATCACGTGCTACTCGGCCGCCCGCTGCCGTACGCGCTTGGCTTGGCACTCGCCAAACCGGGGCGCGCGGTGCTCGTGTTCCTTGGGGACGGCGAGGCGGCGGGACCCGGGTTGGGGCACCTCCTCCACGCGTCGCGTCGCGGAGATCCGGTGCGCGCGCTCGTCGTGAACAACGAGGTTCTCGGCGTCGCGGGCGGTTTCCCCTCGGCGGCGACGCCGCGCGGACGTCGAACCGAGGCGACGCCTCAAGGTTCGAGCACGCACGGCGTGGATCTCGCGAGGCTTGCGACGGAGGCCGGCGCGGCGTGGGTCGGGCGCGAGACCGTGACGGCCGGCGCGTCGCTCGATCGACTCGTCACGGAGTTCTTGAGCGCGCCGGCGTTCGCGCTCCTCGAGCTGCGCGCGCCTTGCTATCCGGCCGTCGGTCGCTGGAACGGGCACGAATCGCCCGAAGCGATGCACGAGGCGCTCGAGCGGCGCGCGATTCGGGACGGCGACGCCTCGTCGCGGCGCGACGACGACCGCTTTCCCGTGGGACGGCTGTGGCCGCCCCCGGCGGCTCCCGAGGCGGCCCCGGAGGCCGCCCCAGCGGCGGCAAAGACGGCGCCCCCGCCCAATCGAGGGAAGCGATGAGCATCGATCTTCCGCGTCGCGGCGGACTCCCGCGGCGCGCGACGTCGATCCGCCTGGCCGGCGATCCGGCGCATGGGCTCGTCTTCGCGGGCTTCGTGCTCGCCGAGGCCGCGCTCCTCGAGCGGCGCGCGATCGCGCACGCGCCCACGCTCGGGGTGGCGGCACGCGGGCCCTTGAGCGGTGGCGCGCTTCGGATCGCCGGAGACGCGCGCGAGTTTCCGCTCGTGGAGGAACCCGACTGTCTTCTGCTGACGTCCGGACCGGCGATGATCCGATTCGCTGGGTCGCTCGCGCCGGGCGGGACGCTGCTCGTGGATGAGTCGCTCGCGGCCGGCGCGCCGAATACGGCGATCGCGCTCCCTCTGGTGCGGACCGCGATCGAGTCGGGCGGAACGGCGCTCGTGGTGGACGTCGTCTCGGCCGCGGTGGTGACGGCGATCACGGGTGCGGTGAGCCGGCGTGCGCTCAACGACGCCGTGGCGCGTCTCCTGCCGGAGCGGGGAAGACTCGCGGGCCTCGCCGCGTTGGACGCCGGCATGGAGCTTGGCAGGAGTAGAATCGTCGCCTAGGCGGAAGCGTCCTAAGCGAGACAATGGGCGGCGCCCGGCGCCGTCACCCGATCGAGAAGGGGAGGAAGCGTGGAAGAAACTCTGTTCATGATCAAGCCGGATGCGGTGCAAGGCAAGAAGGTCGGACTCATCCTCGCGGAGGTCGAGAAGGCCGGATTCGAGATCGTCGCGATGCGTCTCTCGCACCTCACGTCGGCGGACGCGCGGAAGTTCTACGCGATGCACGAGGGAAAGCCGTTTCTCGACGAGCTGGTCGGCTTCATGTCGTCGGGACCCAGCGTTCAGTGCCGGCTTCGGCGCCAGAACGCCGTCCTCGGCCTGCGCGACCTGATCGGCGCCACCGATCCGAAGGAAGCCAAGCCGGGCACGATCCGCGCCCTCTATGCGGAGAGCAAGGGCCGGAACGCGGTCCACGCATCGGACTCCACGGCGTCGGCCACCACGGAGATCGGCTTCTTCTTCGGCGGCGTCGGAGCGGGGGCGGCGGCCTAGGTCCATGCAGATCGACCTTCGACAGCTCGAACAGGGCCAAACCCATCTGGAGATGGAAATTACCGGCGCTTCCGTCGGGATCACCTCCCCGGAGGTCGCTCTGGAAGGGCCGCTCTCCCTGAGCCTCCATTTGGACCGCCGCGGGGACGAGATCTGGATTCGGGGTAACGTCCATGCTATTGCGCTGCAGCAATGTAGCCGGTGCCTCGTCGACTTTTCCCAGATTCTCGCGTTGGATTTGGAGGTGTTCTGTGCTAGGGTTCAGAACCCTCGCGTCGAGAGCCATCCAGCGCTGGACGAAGAGGATGGGGGCGTCCATCACCACGACGGCAAGGTCCTCTCCATCGACGGGGAGATCCGCGAAGCCGTGATCCTGGGCCTTCCAATGCAGCCCCTCTGCCGGGACAGCTGCGCCGGACTTTGTCCGCGATGCGGGGAGGACCGGAATCTCGGGCCTTGTCGCTGCGCACAGGCGACGGTCGAGGGGTGAATCCAGCGAGGCCCTCCGGGGCCCGATCCACCGCGTCACGAAAGGGCGAATGAACCATGGCCGTACCCAAGAGAAGGCACTCGAGCACCCGCGGCAAGAAGCGCCGGACCCACTGGAAGCTTCACATGCCGTCGCGGTCGCTCTGCTCGCATTGTAGCCAGCCCAAGCTCCCGCACCGTGTCTGCTCCCACTGCGGCTACTACGCGGGCGAGGAAGTGATCGCCCAGGAGGGTGCCCGGACCTCGTAGCATCTCCGCGCCAACGACATGGGCCAGCGAGGCAAGGGACCGGTCATCGGGGTGGACGCCATGGGCGGCGATTTGGCGCCCCAGGTGGTCATTCAGGGTGCGCTGGAAGCGCTGAACGAATCGGCGTCCGCCTTCGACGTGGCCTTGATCGGAGACGAAGAGCAGATCCTCGAGGAAGCGGGCCGGCTCGGCGTTCGCGACCGCCTGCCGCGCGTGATCCACGCCACGGAAGTCGTGGAGATGGCCGAATCGGCCGCCCAAAGCGTCCGCAAGAAACGCGACTCATCGATCAGCGTCGCCGCCCGCCTGCAGAAGGAGGGGCAGACCGACGCGCTCGTCTCGGCCGGGAACACCGGCGCGGTCGTCGCCTCGGCGCTCCTCGAGATGGGCCGCATCGAGCAAATCCAGCGCCCCGCCATCGCGACCGTCCTTCCCACGCCGCAGGGCAACGTGGTCATCCTGGACGTCGGCGCCACGTCGGACTGCAAGCCGTCCCACTTGTATCAATTCGCCATGATGGGAAGCATCTACGCGCGGCTCGTCTTGGGCGTCGAACGCCCGCGGGTCGGGCTCCTGAACATCGGCGAGGAGGCGGAGAAGGGGAGCGAGCTCTACTACGAGGCCCATCAGCTCCTCAAGCGGAGCCCGATCCACTTCGTCGGAAACGTGGAGGGGAAGGACATCATCCTCGGCACCGCCGACGTCGTCGTATGCGACGGCTTCGTCGGGAACGTGCTCCTCAAATTCGCGGAGAGCGTGATTCCAAGCTTGGCCACCATGATCAAAGACGAGATCAACGCCCACCCCTTGAGCATGCTCGCCGGGCTGCTCCTCAAGCCGGCGTTCCGCCGGCTCAAGGGCCGGCTCGACTACGCCGAGGTGGGCGGCGCGCCGCTCCTGGGGGTCGAAGGCACCTGCATCATCGCGCACGGGCGTTCGAACCCTCGCGCGATCAAGAACGCGATTCGCGTGGCGGCGCGCTGCGCCGAGGCGCGCGTCGCCGATTCCATCCGGGAGGAGCTCAGGCGCTTGAAGCCTGCGGCCGCATGATCGCCCCCGTCCCGACTCGCGACGTCCATATCGTCGGCATCGGCTCCTGCGTGCCGGAGCGCGTGCTGACGAACCGCGATCTCGAGCAGATCGTCGAGACGTCCGACGAGTGGATCCAGAGCCGGACCGGAATTCGAGAGCGGCGGATTTCGGATCCCGCGACGCCGTCGTCGGCACTCGCCACCGAGGCCGCGCGCCGGGCCCTGTCCGATGCCCGCATGGCAGCCGACCAACTCGACCAAGTCATCGTCGGCACGGTGACGGGCGACCGCACGTTCCCGTCCACGGCGTGCGTCGTGCAGGACAACCTCGGCGCGACGAAAGCGCATGCCTTCGATCTCTCCGCCGCCTGCGCGGGGTTTCTCTATGGGCTCTCGCTCGGCGTGAACGCGATCCGTTCGGGCGCGGCCGACACGGTGCTCGTGATCGGCGTCGAGACGCTCTCCAAGATCGTGAACTGGACGGACCGGAACACGTGCGTTCTCTTCGGCGACGCGGCGGGCGCCGCGATCTTGCGCTCGACGGGAAAGCCGGGCGGCATCCAGGCCGTCCGCCTCCACTCGGACGGCTCGCTCGTGCACCTGCTCGAGATGCCGGCCGGGGGCTCCCTGATGCCGCCGTCGCACGAAACGGTGGAGGGCCGCCTCCATACGATCCACATGAGCGGGAACGACGTGTTCAAGCACGCCGTGCGCGCCATGGAATCGGTCGCCCTGGAGGCGCTCGAGGCGTCCGG
>DATEND010000260.1:0-5215 GCA_035275245.1 Candidatus Eiseniibacteriota bacterium | reverse complement strand
GGTTTGTTCCGAGGCGTAGAATTGGTGGTCCAAGGTAGGCCTTCGCGGGGAGCCGGATGAGGTCATCATCGTGAGAAGTCGCATCAAGTTCGGCCGGCTGGCGGCGTTTTCTTCCGCGCTCGCCCTGGCATTTCTCGCCGGCTGTAGTTCCGACAAGAATCCCGTCGCCCCCGCCACCAACGCAACCCCCATCGAGATTCGCACCGACGCGGCGACGTACGGGACTGCCGGAGGCTTTACGCTCGAGAGCGCGACGATCACCGGCAAAATCCTTCGACTGAAGGTGTCCTACAGCGGCGGCTGCAGGACGCACACCTTCGCGGCGGCGGCGCCGCCCGCGTTTATGTCCTCCTATCCGGCTCAACTCGCACTCTTCATCCGGCACGACGGCGGCGACGATCCGTGTTTGGCGATCGTCAACGAGACGCTCACCTTCGACGTATCCCCCGCGATCAGCCTGCACGGGCCCGGTCCGTTCTACCTCCGAATCGTGGTCCCCGGCGCCACGGAATATCCGAAGGTCCTCGTCCAGGGCAGTCTTCTTCCTCGCTAGCCCGCCGGCAGCTGACGCGCTACCATCCCGGTCGGTTGAGCTATCGAACCACCGCGGGGTTCGCCCCGCGCGACCCGAACGAGGAGAACACATGATCATCAGCCAGAAGATGGCCGACGCGATCAACAAGCAGATCGGGAACGAATTCGGCGCGTCGCTTCAGTACACGTCCATCTCGTCGCACTTCGGCACGGACAGCCTGCCCGAGCTCCAGAAGCATTTCGCGAAGCAGTCCGACGAGGAGCGGGTACACGCGCTCAAGCTCGCGAACTTCATCGTGGACGCCGGCGGGCGCGTCGAGATCCCGGCGATCCCGGCGCCGAAGGCGAAGTTCGCCACCGCCGAGGAGGCCGTGAAGCTCTCCCTCGAGTGGGAAGTGACGGTGACGAAGCAGATCTCGGGCTTGGTCGACCTCGCCATCTCCGAGAACGACCACATCACGCGTCATTTCCTGCAATGGTTCGTGAACGAGCAGCTCGAGGAGGTCGCGAGCATGGAGCAGCTCTTGAGCATCGTGCGTCGCGCGGGCGAGAGCGGGCTCTTGTTCGTCGAGGAGTACTTGGCGCGGCGCGGGGGGATCAGCGTGGCCTCCGCCGCGGGCGGCGAGGGAACGGAGTAGCGACGCGCGGACGACAACGAAAAACGGGGCCGCCAGATATCTGCGGCCCCGTTTCGTTTCTCGGTGCGTGGCCGCGGGCGATCGCGCCCGCTGCCGCCGCTATTTCGCGACTAGTTCGCCTTGGCGACCACTTCCTTGCCGTCGGCGTCCCGCTCCGCGACCACTCCCAAGCTGAGCTTGGCGATCTGCGGCTCGATCAGCTTCTTGTCCCCGACCGCCACGATCATCATCCGCTCCGGCACCAGGTGCTTCTTCGCCACGGCCGAGACGTCCGCAGCGGTGATCGCGTCGATCCGGGTCGGGAGCGTCTGGTAGTAGTCGAGCGGCAGGTCGAACAGGTAGATCGAGGCCATCGTGCCGGCCGTGCTGAACGTCGTCTCGAAGTTGGCCGGGAGCGACCGCGTGATCGAGTCCTTCGCCATCCTGAGCTCGTCGGCCGTCACGCCGGCTTCCTTCATCTTCTTGACTTCCTTCAGGACCTCGTCGACCGACGGGCCCGTCACGTCCGAACGAACCGACGCGCCGGCCATGAGGGCTCCGACGCCGCGGCTTTGCGCGATGAAGGAGAAGGCGCCGTACGAGTAGCCCTTGTCCTCTCGTAAGTTCAGGTTGATGCGGCTCGAGAAGAGCCCGCCCATCACCGTGTTCATCACGTCGAGCTTCTCGTAGTCGGGGTCCGAGCGCTTCACGCCGAACTGTCCGGCGAGGACCGCCGTCTGGGGCGAGCCCGGCTTGTCGACGATCACGACCCGGGAGGCTGCCATCGCACCCGAGGACGGGAGCGCCGGCGCGGCACCCGAACCCTTCCAGGTGCCGAACGCGTCGGTCGCGAGCTTCCGCGCCTCCGCTTCGCTCAAGTCGCCGACCAGGATCAGGGCCGCGTTCTTGGGCCCGTACGACGACTTGTAGAACTTCACGAGGTCGTCGCGGGAAACCTTCTTCAGCGACTCCTCGGTGCCGAGCACGGTGTGACCGTAGGGGTGCGCCGGTCCGAATAGGCAAGCGTTCATGACCCGGATGGCGGTCTGGAACGTCTGGTCGCGTTGCTGGATGAAGGTCGTGAGCCGGTCGTTGCGGATCCGATCGACTTCCTTCGCGGGGAACGCCGGGTTCAGCACGACGTCCGAAAGGATCGACAGGGCCGACCCCATGTTCTGCTTCAGGGCGCGGACGCTCGCGTTGCTTCCGTCGACCGTGGAGCCCGTGGCCAGCGTTCCGCCGAGCGCGTAGATCTCGTTCGCGATGCCGAGGGCGTCCCGCTTCGCCGTTCCTTCGTCGAGCATCGCGGCGGTGAATCCGGCCAGCCCCGGCGCGTTCTTCGGATCGGCGGCGCTGCCCGACCGGAGAACGAGGTTTGCCGAGACGATCGGCAGGTGGTGCGCCTCGACCACGTAGACCTGGAGCCCGTTCGGAAGCGCGAAACGCTTCGGCGTCGGGAGCGCGGCCTGGGCGGTGGGGCCGGCAGCCGGCACCGCGTTGCGCCACGGCTCGGCGGACTCGACCTTCGACTTCGAGGCTTCCATCTTCGGCGGCGTCGGCGGCTCGGCCGGCAGCTTCTTGTCGCCGGGGATTCCGTGGACGACGACGCGCGCTTCGGTCTTCAGCTGGCTCGCTGCGAATTCCTTCGCGGAGGCCGGCGTCACCGCGGCGAACCGGGCGAGGTCCTCCTCCAAGTAATTCGGGTTCTTCAGGTGGTGGTTGTACTGGTTGATTCGATCGGCGACGCCGGCGAATCCGCCGAAGTTCTCGAGGCTCGTGACGATTCCCGAGTAGATCGAGTTCTGCGCGGCGTCGACTTCCGCTTCCGTCGGTCCTTCCGCGGCGAAGCGCGCCATCTCGGCGTCGATCGCCTTCTCGACCTCTTCCGGCGTGTGGCCCGGCTTGACCGTCGCCGTCACCTGGAAGACCGAGCCGAGGGTCATCGGGAGCTGCTGGACGTTGACGTCCTGGGCGATCTGCTTCTCGTACACCAGCGACTTGTAGAGGCGGCTCGCCTTTCCGCCGCCGAGGATGTTCGCCGAGACCGCCGCGTCGGCGTCGCCCGGCTTGTAGATCGGGGACGTGATCCACGCCATGTAGACGCGAGCCAGCTCCACCTTGTCGGTCACCACGGCGCGCTTCTCGGCCGTGATGGGCGGCGTCGTGGCCGTGATCGGCGGCACCGGCTCGCCACGCGGGATCGTGCCGTAGTACTTCTCCACAAGCGCCTTCGTCTTCGCCTTGTCGATGTCGCCGACGATGACGAGGCTCGCGTTATTCGGGCAGTAGTAGCGCTTGAAGAAATCCTTCACATCGTCGATCTTCGCCGCCTGGATGTCCTCGTGGGAGCCGATCACCCATGCGTAGTAGGGGTGGCCCTTCGGGTAGAGGAGGTGGAACATTTCCTCCTCGACCAGCTGGTAGGGCGCGTTCTCGACGCTCTGGCGCCGCTCGTTTCGCACCACGTCCTGCTGGTTCGCGAGGGAGGCCGCGTCCAGACGATCCTGGAGGAAGCCCATGCGGTCCGACTCCAGCCAGAGCGCGAGCTCGAGCTGGTTCGCGGGGACGTCTTCCATGTAGTTCGTTCGGTCGAAGTCGGTCGTTCCGTTGATGAACGAGGAGCCCGCTCCCTCGAGGTACTTCCAGAATTCGTCCTCGCCCACGTGGCCGGAGGACTGGAACATCATGTGCTCGAAGAGGTGGGCGAATCCGGTGCGGCCGACGGTTTCATTCGCGGGGCCGACGTGATACCACGTGTTCACCGCGACGATCGGAAGCCGATGGTCCTCGATCAGGATCACTTCCAATCCGTTCGGCAGCGCGTACTTTTCGAGGTCGAGCTTGACCGGTGGCGGTTTCACACCGGCCAGTGCCGGCGCGGCGAACGACGCCAAGGCGACGAGGGCTACGGCGAGACCGAGAACGAGGGTCGCCGATAACCGGCGCGGCCTTCCAGAGGGACGACGGCACAATGCTGCATTCATTCGTTGGCTCCTTGAGTGAATGGGGATGTTGGTGCGGGGGACAATGTCAGTACGGACCGAATTCAAACGATGTTCCCGAATTTCCGGGGTCGTGTCAAGCGGGCCCGGCGCCGAACGGGCCTTGCAATTGACGCGAACTTTGCGCTGGAACCGCTTGTGTTGTTTCATGATACTGATCTTACTGACCGTTCTTACTCCAGGCTGCGCCGACTGGCTGCCGGGAGCCCACCCGACCCCCGTCGAGAATCGGCGAGAGGGCTCACCCGACTGGCCACTCACCCGCCCGGCGCGGGCCGGCGAGATCGAAGGCTATGCGTCGGCCGCCAGCGCTCGACCCGGCGATCGCATTTCCCTCCATGTGAGCACACGGTCCCGCAGGTTTGACGTTCGGATCTACCGATTAGGTTGGTACGACGGCGCCGGGGCCCGGCAAATTCACGAAAAACGCGGCATCCGCGGCGGGCTTCGCCCCCATTTGCAGCCGAATCCCTCGGACGGGCTTGTGGCGTGCGATTGGCCGGCATCCATGACGTTCCGGATCGGCCGGCGGTGGACGACCGGCGTCTACCTGGCTCGACTCACTGGCGCCGATGACAGCATGCAAGCCTTCGTCCCCTTCGTGGTGCGCGAGGGGCGCGGTCGGCGCCGCGCCCCGTTCGCCCTTGCGATCGCGGTGGCGACCTGGCAGGCCTACAACAACTGGGGCGGGAAGAGCCTCTACGATTTCAACAGCGTGGGCGGGGAACGCGCGCTACGCGTCTCGTTCGACCGCCCGTACGCGGCGGGCGAGGGAGCGTGGGCTGGGCTCGGGGCGGGCGAGCTCCTCACCGTGGCGCACGCGCCGCGCAAGGCGGGCTGGGAATACCCGATGATCCGCTGGCTCGAGCGCGAGGGGTACGACGTGGCGTACGCGACCACGATCGACCTCGATGCCGACTCGACGACGATCGACGGCCGCCGGGCCATCCTGGTCGCGGGTCACGACGAATACTGGACGCGCGGCGTGCGCGATCGGTTCGAAGCCGCGCGCAATCGGGCCGTGAATCTCGCGTTCTTCGGCGCCAACCTCGGATACTGGCA
>DATEND010000259.1:0-3359 GCA_035275245.1 Candidatus Eiseniibacteriota bacterium | reverse complement strand
GGAAATCGAAGCGATGACCAAGTTCTTCGATAGTCCGGCGGCCCCGATCATCACGGTCGTGACCGGCGACGTCGCGTTCGGTTTCGGACTTCTGGCGAGCGCGGCGCTTCTCTTCTTCATGGCCAATTTCATGCTCGGCGGGCGGCTCACGTTCCGGCATTATCTTTCGGTCGTCGCGTTCTCGTGGGTGGTCTCGCTCGTGGATCACGCGGTCCGCCTGGCGTTGATCATTTCCCGCGAGAGCCTCGACGTTCGTCTCGGCCTCGGGAATCTCTTTGGAGAGGAGATCGGGTTTTTCGGTCGCGCGTTGGATCTCGCGACCGACCCGCTCTTTCTCTGGGCGACGGCGGTCGCAGCGATCGGCGTGAGCGTCTACGCTCGAAAGGGGTTCGGGTTCGGGGCGATGGCGGTCCTGCCCGGTTTTATCCTCGGCATTCTCTTCCAGGCCTTTCGTTGAGACGGGGCGCCGGAACGATGGAACCCGCCGACGGGCCATGACGTACAGAGAGAGCTGGCGTCACGCCGCGTCGCGTCGAACCGTCTTGGGGGGGAATGGGATGTCGTACCGACTGATTCGAAGGGGAGTGGCCCTGACCCTGGGGCTCTTGTCCATCGCCACGCACGCGGCGCTCGCGCAGGCGCCCGCCGGATCCGCGGCCGCCGATACTTCGGGGCTCGCCGCTCCCCCGCCGGTGCCGGGCGCCGAACGGTGGACCCTCGCGCGCTGCATCGCGACCGCCCTCGAGCGAAGCGGCGACGCCCGGGCCGCGCATGCCCGGACGGTCCAGGCCCGCGGCTCGGCGCTTCGAGCATGGAGCGGCATCCTGCCCACCGTCTCGACGGAGGTCTCCTATTCGCAGACGAGGCCGGACAAGCGAAGCGCCGTTCGCGGCTTCGCCGATGCGGATGCGAACGCGCCGCCGGACACGCTGCTCCTCGCCCCGAAGAGCGAGTTCTACTCCGTTGGCGGCTCCGCGAGCATGAATATTCTCAGCATCCCGGCGATTACGGAGAAGCGGCGTCAGGACCTGCTCAAGGGCGGAGCGCAGCACGGCGAAGCCGAGGCGCGAAACGCGGTCGCCTTCACCGTCAAGCAGCGCTACTTCGAGCTCGTGAAGGCGATCCACTTGTCGCAGGTCTCGCGCGAATCGGAGCGGCTCGCGCGCGACGAGGAGACGCGGTCGGAAGCGCTCTTCACCGTCGGCACGGTGGCGCGCGGCGACGTGCTGAAGGCGCGCGCGCGGCGGGCGCAGACCCAGCTCGATCGAATCAGCGCCACGAACCAGGTGGAGATCGCGCGGTCCAAGCTCGCGCAGTCGATCGGCGTCGATCCCGGAACGGCGATCGACATCGAAGAGTCGCTGAACGAGAACGTGGCCGTCCCCGATTCGCTCGCCGCGATCCGGACGGCGCTCCAAGTGCGGCCCGGCCTCAGCCAGTCCGCTTCGGCGGAGCGGGCTGCCCGCGCCGGCCTCTTCGGCGCCAAGGCGGTGCGTCTGCCCCGGGTCACGGCAAACGTGAGCGTGGACCGGAGCAAGGTCATCGACCAGCTCGAATTCGATCCTGGCTCCGTGGCCTTCGAGGACGAGCGATACGCCACGCGGTGGCAGGGCTCGGTCGCGCTGTCGCTTCCGATCTTCGACGGGCTCGCCATCGAGGGCAATACGCGAAGCGCCAAGGGCGCGCTGCTCGAGGCCGAGGCGAACCGGCGTCAGGAGGAGCTGGACGTGGCGGTCGAGGTCCAGCAGGCCTGGCTCGGCTTGCGGGAGGCGGTCGAGCGGATCGCGGTCGCGAAGGAGGGCCTCGCCTCCGCCGAGGAAGACTACAAATTCTCGAAGGGACGGTACGAGCTCGGCGCGGGGACGATTCTCGATCTCTTGAACGCGGAGGTCAGCCTGGAGCAGGCGCGCCGGTCCCACGTGGACGCCCTCGTCGACGCCAAGGTCGCCGAGGCCGACTTGGAACGCGCGATCGGAGAGCGCCGCTATTAAGACGAACCCGGCCGTGGACGGAGGCGAATGAAGGCCCGGACCCGAAACATCATCCTCATTTCGGCCGGCGCCTTGTTGCTGGTCGTCATCGTCGTGGCCAACATCGTGCGGGCCAAGGGCGGCCAGGTCGCCGTGCAGGCGGCCGCCGCGAAGCGCGCGCCGATTGCTTCCACCGTTCGGGCCCCGGGACGCGTCCAACCAGAAACGATGGTGAAAATGAGCGCGAACGTTCCCGGCGAGGTGGTCCGCCTTGCCGTGAAGGAGGGGGACCATGTTCGGAAGGGGCAATTCCTCCTCCAGCTCGACGACACGCAGTACCGCGCGCAAGTGCGCGAATCGAGAGCGGCGCTCGAAGCCGCGCGTTCGAATCTCCGGCTGGCCGAGGCGGCGTTTGCGCAGACCGACGCTTCGCTCAAGCGAAAGGAAGCGCTCTTCGAGCAGAAGCTCGTTTCGCCCGAGGAGCTGGACATCGCGCGAACGCAGCGGAATTCGGACCGCGCCCGGGTCGACGGAAACAAGGAGGAGGTCCAGCGCGCCGAGGCCACGCTCCAGTCGGCGGAGGACACGCTCCGGAAGACGCGCTATTCGTCGCCCATCAACGGAACGGTGACCCAGGTGAATATCGAGCAGGGAGAGATCGCCGTCATCGGGACCATGAACAACCCGGGCACCGTGATCCTGACCGTGGCGAACATGAACGGCATGAAGGTCGAGTCGGACGTCGACGAGACCGACGTGACCTCCGTTCGCCTCGGGCAAACCGCCACGGTGAAGATCGACGCCTTCCCCGACACCACCTTTACGGGAGTCGTGGTCGAGATCGCGAACTCGCCGAAGATCGAGGACCAGGGGACCCAGGAGCAACAGACGAATTTCGAGGTCGACGTGCGCATCGACGCGCCCCCGCCCACCCTTCGTCCCGGCATGACCGCCGACGTGGAGATCAAGACGGCGTCCAAGGACAGCGTGACCGCCGTACCGATCCAGTCGGTCGTGGTTCGGACCCCGGAAGAGCTCGAGCCCGTGAAGAAGGGTCGGAGGAAGAAGGGGAAAGTGGACGCAGCCGCCGCGTCTGCCCCGGCCGATCCGGCCCGCGCGAAGAAGGAGGAGATTCGAGGGGTCTTCGTGATCGTCGACGGGAAGGCGCAATTCCGGAAGGTGAAGACCGGGATCGCGAGCGACACGGACTTCGAGATCGACGGGGACGTGAAGCCCGGCGAGAAGGTCGTGACGGGCCCGTTTCGGGTGCTCCGAACGCTGAAGCCGGGAACGGCGGTGAAGATCGAAGAGGCCCGCCGGCCCGAGAAAGAGAAGAAGTGATCTCGACGGGGAAAACGCGGGAGCCCGTTGTCGGCCTCCTGATCGACA
>DATEND010000258.1:0-4794 GCA_035275245.1 Candidatus Eiseniibacteriota bacterium | reverse complement strand
CCCGCAGGCCTGCAGACATCACACTGGATCGCATGGGAAACCTCCCTGGAGTCGCTTCACCAAGTTCACGTTGACGTCACGGACGCTCTCCCACGCCCATGGAATAGTCTACGCGACAACGAAGGGGCGACGCCAGAGGAGGTCCTGAAGGGGAGTGAAGCCGAAGAAACAGCGGGAGGGCCGGGCCCCGAAGGAGCCCGGCCCCCTTACTTACTTGGATTCGCCGGGACGCGCGCCGGATTCCTGATTCGGTCGGGACTGCCCGATGTCCTTGCCGGCCAGCCACTCGTCGTAGGCCTTGAAATCGTACTCGCGGCCCAGGAACGCCTTGACCGATTCGCGGGCAGGGCGAGACCCGCCGACGGCAAGCACCGTGTCGCGGTAGCGACGCGCCACTTTCGTGTCGAGAAGGTCGGACTTGTTGAACCGGCTGAACATGTCCTTCGCGATCACGAGCGACCACTGGTACGTGTAGTAGACGGCCGAGTAGCCGTCGAGGTGGCCGAAGGAGCATTGCATGTGCGTGCCTTCCATCGGGGGCACGGCGGAGTAGCGCGGCTCGAGTTCCTTCACGACCTTGTCGTGATCCACTTCGGACGACGGCCGGTTGTAGACGTTCAGCGAAACCGCGGAGTAGAAGACCTGCGTGGCCGTGCCGAGCGCCCGGCCGAACCCGTCCGCGCGCTGCATCTTCTCCACCATGTCGGCCGGGATCGGCTGTCCCGTCTCGTGGTGTTTGGCGAAGCTCTGGAGCGTCTTCGTGTCCCAGCACCACTCCTCGAGGAGCTGCGACGGCGCCTCGACGAAATCGCGCTCGGTTGAGGTGCCGTTCACCTGCTCCCAGCGCCCGTGGCCGCCGAAGATGGAATGGATCAGGTGGCCGAATTCGTGGAAGAAGGTCTCGACGTCCGAGTGCTCCATCAAGCCGGGATCGCCCGGCCGGTCGCCGGGGAAATTGCAGAGAAGCGCCGCCTCCGGCAACTGGAGTCCCGCCGAGCCCTGGCGGACGCCGAACCGCGCGGCGTGGTTGAACTTTCCGGGCCGCGGGTGAAGATCGAGGAAGAACCGGCCCAAGAGCTTCTTGCCGTCGTAGACCTCGTACGCCTCGACCGACGGGTGCCACACCGGCGTCTCGACCTTCTTGTACGTGACGCCGAACATCTTGCCGGTCACGTCGAACACGCCCTGCTTTACCTGCTTGAACGCGAAGTAAGGCCGGATCGCCTGCGGATCGAAGTCATAATCGCGCATCCGGATCAGGCGGCCGTAGTAGGAGACCTCCCACCGGTCGACCTGGGTGGCCGCTGGATCGTCTTCCTGCTTCCGCTTGAGATAGACCGTGAGCTCTTCCTTCGCGCGTTTCAGCGTCAGATCGTTCAGGCGCGAGATGAAATTCTCGGCGTTCGCGGCGTTCGCGATCATCTTGTTCTCGGTGACGAACTCGGCCCAATTCGGGTAGCCGAGGAGTTGCGCCAGCCGGTACCGCTTGGCGATCAGCGAGTCGAGCACCGCCATGTTGACCGGGTAACCGCGGTTCTGGCTCTCCGCCATCAACCGCTTCCGCACGTCGGAGCTCTTCGCGTAGCGAACGACGGGGAAGAGGTCCGGATACTCGATCGAGACCTTGATCTTGCCGTCCGGGCCGGGCTGATGGGACTTGATGAAATCCTCCGGCAGGCCGTCCAGTTCCGCGACCGAGTCCAGGAGGATGAAGCGCGAGTCGGTTCGAATGTTCTTGTCGAACTCCTGGCCGATCTTCGTCAGCTCCTCGAGAATGGCCGCGATCTGCCTCCGCGTCGCCTCGTCCTTGTCGACGCCCGACCGGCGGAATTCCTTGATGGTCCGCTCGACGAAATAACGCGTGGGGCCGTCGGCTTTCGAGATGTCGACGGCCTGGATGGCCTCGAAGACGTCGCGGTTCAAGCTCAGGTCGTCGAGGAATTTCGTCGAGACCTGCGTTTGGTGCTCGGCCTCGCTCCGAAAAACGGAGTCGGGGTGCGACGATTCCATGAGGCTCGCCTGGTAGGCGACGTTGTCGGCATGCGCCATTACCAGGTTGTAGGGAACCAGGGTGTTCTCGATGGTTCGCTTCCCCTTCACGGCGAGCATGGTCTCGAGCGCGGCTTTGGCTTCGGCCAGCTCCGCCTCGGCTCCGGCTTTGTAGGCCGCCACGTCCGGGTTGTTCTTGAAGAAGATCGCGGGCTGCGCCTGGCCCTTGACCGCGGCGATCGACGGCGTCGCAAGGGAGGCCGTGAACAGGATCAGAGCGGCGAGGGTCAGCGGCATGGCCCGGCGGCGGGGCGCGATCGGGGTTCGAAGCGGCATGAGTCCTCCTCTAGTGTGAACCAATCCAAAGGTAAGGAGCGAACTAGACTACCCCGCGGGCCCGGCGACGACAAGCGTCGTGGGGGCTATCCGGGGCCGCGCATTCAACCTAGAATAGACGGTCTCACGGGGCCGTTTCGTTGAAACGCCTGGATCCAGGAGGGAGCCATGATTCGAAAAGCATCCGCCGAATGGCGGGGAAGTCTGAAAGAAGGACGCGGAACCATTTCAGGGGAAAGCGGTGCGATCTCGAACCTTCCCTACTCGTTCCAGACGCGCTTCGAGAACGAGAAGGGCACGAATCCAGAGGAATTGATCGGCGCGGCCCATGCCGGCTGCTTCTCGATGGCGCTTTCGGCCGGACTGGGGGGCGCCGGGATGACACCCGAGAGCATCCGGACGACCGCGGCCGTCACCCTCGAGAAGGTGGAAGCTGGGTTCGCGGTCACAGCGGTGCACCTCGACGTGGTCGCCAAGATCCCCGGCGCCGACAAATCGGCGTTCGAGAAGGCAGCCAATGACGCCAAGGCCGGGTGCCCGATCTCGAAGCTTTTGAACGCCAAGATTACGATGAGCGCCCGGCTCGAGGGCTGAACCGGACCGCGCGTTCCCGATACCACGCAGGCGCAAGGACGACCCACCGGTGGCCGCGGCGGCGCGCCTCCACGCGGCCGGATTCCGCGCGCCTTCCGTAACCTCGCCGTAACATCCCCGTGGACACGCCGTCTCGGGCGGTGTTACAACCCCAGCTATGTTCCGGCTCCTTCCAACCGAACCGAAGTTCTTCGCGCTGTTCGAAGCGCAGGCCGCCACCGTGCTGGAGGGCGCGCGCGCGCTCCAAGAGCTGGCCCGGAATTTCGACCACGTCGAGGAGAAGGCGCGCCGCATCAAGGAACTTGAGACGAAGGGCGATCACATCACGCACGATTTGATCGACAAGCTGAACCGAACGTTCATCACCCCGTTCGACCGCGAGGACATCCACGCTCTGGCCAGCGCGCTCGACGACGTCCTGGACAACATCGAGGGCGTTTCGAGCCGGTTCGCGCTCTTCAAGGTGCAGCGGATCACGCCGGAGACCATGGCGTTGATCGACATCATCGAAAAGGCGTGCCAGATGATGCACGAGGCGGTGAAGAATCTTCGCGATTTCAAGCGGATCCAGGAGTATTGCATCGAGATCAACAAGCTGGAGAACGACGCCGATCTGATCTCGCGGAACATGACCGCCCGGCTGTTCGAGGATGCAGCTGACTTTCGAGAGTTGATCAAGTGGAAGGAACTCTACGGACGCCTCGAGGCCACGACCGACGACTGTGAAGACGTCGCGAACATCCTCGAGGGCATCGTCGTGAAGAACAATTGACGGGTCCTCGACCGTGAACGAGCTCTTCGCGGCGGACCCCGGCTCCCTCTACGTCCTCCTGATCATCGTCCTCGCCCTCGTCTTCGACTACCTGAACGGCTTCCATGACGCGGCCAACTCCATCGCCACGGTCGTGTCGACGCGCGTCCTGACCCCCGGATTTGCCGTGATCTGGGCCGCCTTCTTCAATTTCATCGCCGTCTTCGTCCTCGGGGAGGCGGTGGCGAAGACGATCGGCAAGGGCATCGTGGTCACCGAGGCCGTGAACAACCACGTACTGCTCTCGGCGCTCGTGGGCGCGATCTGCTGGAACCTGCTGACGTGGTGGCTGGGCCTTCCGACCTCTTCTTCGCACGCGTTGATCGGAGGACTGGTGGGCGCGGCCGTCTGCTACGGCGGACCGAGCGCCGTCATCGCGCCGGGGCTGATCAAGGTCACGACCTTCATCGTGGTGGCGCCGCTGGTCGGCCTCATTCTGGGGTGGGCCAACATGATCGCCACGTCGTGGATCTTCCGGAAGGCGCTCCCGACGCGCGTGGACAAGCTCTTCCGCCGGCTGCAGCTCGTATCCGCCGCGCTCTACTCGCTGGGGCATGGAGCCAACGACGCCCAGAAGACCATGGGCATCATCGCGCTCCTCCTCTTCACGTCGGGAAAGATCTCGACGTTCCACATTCCGCAGTGGGTGGTCGTCGCGTGCGGGGCCGCCATCGCGTTGGGCACGCTCTCGGGCGGCTGGCGCATCGTGCACACGCTGGGCGCGCGCGTGACGAAGCTCCGTCCGTTCGGCGGGTTTTGCGCCGAGACGGCGGGCGCCATGAGCCTCTTCGGCGCCACCCACTTCGGAATCCCCGTCTCGACCACGCACACGATCACCGGCGCGATCATCGGCGTCGGCGCGACCAAGCGCCTGTCGGCCGTACGATGGGGCGTCGCGGGGCGCATCGTGTGGGCCTGGGTGCTCACGATTCCCGCCGCCGCGGCGGTCGCCGCTCTCTGCTTCGTGCTCACGAGCCGGATCGGCGCCGAGTAGGAGCGAGCCCGCTCGAGGGGAACCGCGCGCTTTACGAACCACCGGGTCCATCGTGTACCATTCGCCCGTG
>DATEND010000257.1:0-7841 GCA_035275245.1 Candidatus Eiseniibacteriota bacterium | reverse complement strand
GCGATCGACCTTCTCGCGGCGGCGCTCCTCGAGGGGAGGTCGACGCTTCGCGCGGGCTTGGCACTCGGCCTGGCGACCCTGACCAGACCCGAGTGCGTCGTGCTCGCGTCGCTCGCCGGCGTCGCGATCTGGATCGGAAGCGACTTCGCGCGCGCGCGCCGCCTTCTTGCGTTTCTCGCGGGCGTCGCTTGCATCGTCGCTCCCTGGACGCTGGTCGCGTTCCTCGCGCTGCACGAAGCCCCATCCATCGCGGGCGTCTCCACGGCGCTTCGAGCTTGGGACGCTGCTCGGGCGACGGAGTCCGTCCGGCACGCGCTTGGGGATCTGCTCTCGAGCGAGGGGGCGGTCGTCGCGAGTTGCGTGGCCGCGCTCGCGTTCGCACCGCTCGGTCGTCTGCTCGGATCGTCGCGGGGCCGGCGCGCGTTCTGGCTCCTCCTCGCGGCTTGGCCGCTGGCGCTTCTCGCCATCCCGACCGCGGCCGGCGCGACGTCCGGTTCGCAAACCATGCTTCCGGCCGTCCCCTGCGTTCTGCTTCTCGGCGTCGCGTCGGCTCGGTGGGCGATGGGGGTCGTAGCGCCCCGATTTCGAACGCTCGTGCCGGCCGGGCTCGTGGCGCTCGCCGCGGCTCAAAACGGCATCCTCGTCGCGGCGTGGGTCGCTCCGGAGGCAAAGTCCAATGCCGCGGAGGTCCGGTCGTCGCTGGGGCGTCTCGGTACCTGGGCGCGAGAATCGACGCCCCCGGGAACGCTGTTTGCGATGGCCGAGGCGGGCGCCTTTGCGTTCCATTCGGATCGCCCGGTGCTCGACCTCTCCGGACGAAGGAGCCCGGCCATGGCGCCCCTCGTGGCGCGCGAAGGTTACGGGGCGGTCGTGGGCCGGGTGCTCTTCGAGCAGGTCGCGCGTCCGTCCTATCTGATCGATCGCGCGAGCGAGCCGGGGCGGTTGGTTCGAGACGCCGATCCGTCGATCCCCTACCGGCTCGTTCTGACGAGCGAGGTGGAGCGCCGAAGCGGGAGGCGGACGGAGGCGATCGTCTACTCGCTCTACGCCATCGATTGGTCGGTCTACGAGCGGACGAACGCTCCCCGCGTCGCCGGAACAGCTCCGCGAAACGTCGCCGGCCTTGGTTCCGGCGCGCCGGTGCTGTACCCTTAAGGGGTTCCCGGCGAATCGGAAGGCCGCTCAAGCCTAGAGGCGTTATTTTGTTATTTGATAGATATATATCCAATTCATATCATGTAATTTCTTTCACCTCTCGGATCGCCGCCCGAACCTCGGCCCTCGCGGCACTAATCGCCGTTGCGCTCGCCACGGTCCCCCGGGCCGCGGGGGCAGGGCTCCCCGAACGCGTGCCCCGCCGCGCGCCCCCCACGCTTCAGGCGACGCCTTTCGCACCGACCCTCCTCCCGTCCACGTCGGGATCGCCCGTCGACTGCGTGATCTTGGCCCCCGACTCGTTGGCGGACGTCTACCAACGTCTCGCCGACTATCAGACGCGGACCGGCCGGGCCACCGTCGTGCGAACCCTGTCCACGATCCGCGCGGCGGACCCGAGGTCGAACGACTTGGCCCAGGCGATTCGATCGTTCTTGAAGTCGGCGCACGATCTCTGGGGCATTCGGTGGGCGGTTCTGGCGGGGGACCACGACACCATTCCCCTGCGGCTCGTGGAGGTGCGGTTCTCCGAGGTGACGATCATTCCGAGCGACGCGTACTACGCGGATCTCGACGGGACCTGGGACGGGAACGGGAACGGGATCTTCGGAGAGGTGGCGGACAACCTCGACATGGAACCCGACATCGCGGTCGGCCGGCTCTCCGCGTCGACCCGTGCCGAAGCGCAGGTGCTCGTCGCGAAGGCCCTCCGATACGCCGTGTCGCCGCCGATCCCGACGCTTCAGAAGCAGTTGATCCTCGCCGAAGTGCTCTTCCCGCGAGACTGGTCGCCGGGACAGCTCGCCCAGGTGGACGGCGGCATCGACGCGGAGTCGCTGCGCGTGCGCGCGCCGGCCTGCGCCACCGTCGATCGCGTCTATGAAAACACGGACCGATTCCCGACCGTGACGCCCCTGACGCCGTCCTCGGCCCTCACCGCGCTGAATCGCGGGTACAACATCGTCTACCACGTGGGGCACGGGTCTCGCTCGCAGCTCTCGTTTGGTCCCGGCGTCTTGACCGTGACCGATCTGGCGACGATGTCGAACGGCGATTCCGCGGCACTCTGGGTCTCCTCCAACTGCGCGTCCGCGGCGGTCGATTTCGACTGCGTCGGCGAGCGGCTCACGAGGCGGGCCGATGGCGGCGCCCTCGCCTATGTCGGCTGCACGCGCGACGACTGGCCGGGGGCGGCCGCGAAGCTGAATCGCCGGCTCCAAGAAGAGCTTTTCGGCGCCTCCGAGCGCTCCTTGGGCGAGGCGGTCGAGAACGCGCGCGCGAGTCTACTCCCGGCCGCACGCGACGAAACGCAGGAACGGTGGAGCTACTTCGAGACGGTGCTCCTGGGTTCGCCCGCGCTTCCGATCTGGCGATGCACGCCCGCCACGCTCGTCGTCACGCGGCCCGCGACGGTGCCGCTTCACGGCGGCTCCTTCCTCGTGACCGTGAACGCAAGCGGCGCCCCGGTCGAATCCGCGTTGGTGGTGGCCTGGAAAGCGGGGGAGGACTACCGCGCCGTCCTGACCAATGCCATGGGGCAAGCGACGGTGCCGTTCCACCCGGCGACGTCGGGCAACTTCTCCCTGACGGTGACGCGGCGGGACGCGCTTCCGTTCCTCGACTCGCTCGCGGTGGCGTCGACCGCGCCGGCCCACTATGCCGCGATCGGCGTGGCGCCGAACGACGCGCTCGGCGGGAACGGCCACGGCCTAGTCGGGGCGGGCGAGACGTTCGGTCTCTCCGGCACGATCCGAAACAGCGGGGGAACCGCCGGCGCGGGACCGCTCACGCTCGAGATCCAATCGCTCACACCGGGCGTGACGGTGACGAAGGGGATCGCGATCCTGCCGGCGCTCGCCGCGAGCGCCCAGATCGCGGTGCCCGACAGCCTTCGATTCCTCGCGCTCGCGACGCCGAACCAGCCGCGCGTCGAGCGCCTTCGGCTCATCGCGCGAGACGCGGGGCGCGCGGACACGAGCGTCGTCGACATGTCGGTCACCGCCCCCTCGCTCCTGATGCGCAACACGTCCTTCCTCGATCCCGTCGCGGCGGGGAACAACGTGCGGATCGTGTGGGATCTGGCGAATGCGGGCGACGGGAGGGCATCCGGCGTCACGATCACGGGTGCGAATCCGGTGGCCGGCGTCACGTTCGTCGACTCGTTCGACGACGCCCCCGACATTCTGCCGGGTCAGACCGCCTTCACGGGACTCACTTCGGCCGTGACGGTCCACCTGACCTCTGTCCCGGCCGATCGGTGGTTCGACGTGACGCTCGCCGATCAGTTCGGGCATCAGTGGATCTTTCCGATCCGGCGCAACACGACGATCCCGGCCCCCGCTGGTCTTCGCGTGCTGTCCTCTGGTGTCGACCGGATCGCGATCGGCTGGGACGCCGTCACGGCGCCTCACCTCGCGGGCTACACGGTCTCCTACTTCAACCCTGCCGGAGGTCCCGTCGTGGCGATCCCGGTTCCACTTCGCCTCATCCCCCAGTTCGAGATCGCGGGGCTCCCGCCGCTCTCCAAGTTCACGTTTTCGGTGAACGCGGTCGATTCGAGCGGAGTCCCGGGCGCCCTCGCGATGATCACCGCCAGCACGACGCCTCCCTCCGCCGTCGGCTGGCCCGCCGACTTGGGCGCGGTCACGTCGTCCTCCGTCTGCCTCGCCGATCTCGACGCCGACGGCCGCCCGGAGATCATCGCCGGCGCGGAGGCGCTCTACGTGTTCCGCTCCGATGGCACCGACTGGATCGACGGCGACGCGAATCCGGGGACCACCGGCGTCTTCTCCACGCTGACGCACAACCTCCCATCGGCACCCGCAGCCGCGGATGTGAACCTGGACGGCGTTCCCGAGATCATCGCGGCTTCGTGGGACGACATGACCGTCTCGGTCTTCCGGCCGAACGGGACGCTCCTGCCCGGTTGGCCGAAGGCGGGGAACGCACCCTTCTGGTCGTCGCCTGCCGTCGGAAACATCGACGGCGACAGCGGCCTCGAGATCGTGATCGGATCGAACGCGGCCCGGCTCTACGCCTGGAACGCCGACGGGTCCGAAGTGCAGGACGGAGACTCGAACCCGGCCACGGACGGCGTTTTCTTCGAGCCGAACGGCACCGTGATCTCCTCGCCCGCCATCGCCGACCTGAACGGCGACGGAATCCGGGAGGTCATCTTCGGCACGTCGGCCGGGCGCGTGTACGCCATCCACCCCTCGGGTCCCATCACGGGCTGGCCCTTCATCCTGCCCGGTGGACTGATGAGCGCGTCGCCCGCGATCGGGGACATCGTTCCGGGCGGCGGCCTGGAAGTCGCGATGGCGTGCTCGAACGATTCGGTCTACGTGCTGACCGCCGGGGGGACGCGCGCCCCCGGCTGGCCCCGTCCGCTCGAGCTGACGCCCGGGAACGGCCGCGTGACGTCCCCGGCGCTCGCGCCGCTGCGGAAGCACCTCGGCGATCCGTCGTTGTGCGTCGTTGTCGCCGGCGCGGACGGCCGCGTTGTCGCGTACAGCGGCTCTGGCGGGATTCTGCCGGGATGGGAGTCGGTTCAACTGGGCGCGGCGACCGAGGCGAGCCCGGCCGTCGCCGATTTGGACGGAGACGGCTCGCTCGAGGTTCTGATCGGCGCCGAGGATCGGCGGCTCCACGCGTTTCGCGCGGATGGAACGGGCTTCAGCGGATTCCCGATCGAGATCGGCGCGGAGGCCCGGAGCACTCCGGCGGTGTGGGACGTGGACGGCGACGGGGCGTGCGAGATCATCCTCGCCGGCTGGGACCAGAAAGTCCACGCGTGGCGCTACCCGGGCGTCTTCACGTCCGCGGGGATGGCGTGGCCGATGTTCCGCCACGACAACTGGCACACGGGCGTGGCGACGTTCCCGGTTCTCACGTCGGCCGATACGCTTCCGACTCCGGAGCCGACGCCGGAGGCGCCGGCGGCGCGCGCGGTCCTCCAGCAAAATCGGCCCAACCCGTTCAATCCCGAAACCCGAATTGGGTTCACGGTCCCCGGGACCGAGCAGACCCGCGTCCGCATGCGCGTATACACGGTGGACGGCCGGCTCGTGCGGACCCTGGTTTCGCGCGCGCTCGATCCCGGCTATCATGAGGCCCGCTGGAACGGACGCGACGACCGCGGGGAGGAAGTGTCCTCCGGCGTCTATATTTGCCGCGCCGAGATCGGCTCCGCGAGCCTGACGCGCAAGATGGCGCTGCTCCGCTGAGCCCGGGCGGCATCGCCGCTTCGAGCCCCAGGCGCTCGGGACTCTATTCCGCATCAAAGGAGATCGAATGACCAAAGCGGTCCGCGTGCGATTCGCGCCGAGCCCGACCGGTTATCTTCACGTGGGCGGCGCGCGCACGGCGCTCTTCAACTACCTCTTCGCGCGCCGGCACGGCGGCGTGTTCGTGCTGCGCATCGAGGACACCGACCGCGAGCGATCCACGAAGGAAGCCGTCGACGCGATCTTCGAAGGAATGCGCTGGCTCGGGCTCCGGTGGGACGAAGGCCCCGACGTCGGCGGCGCCCACGGTCCATACTTCCAGAGCGAGCGCCTGCCTCGGTACGCCGAAGCCGCGGAGCGGCTCTTGGCCGAGGGAAACGCCTATCGCTGCTTTTGCGATCCCGAGGACTTAAAGGCCCGCCGCGAGGCCGCCCTCGCCAAGGGCGAGCCGCCCAAGTACGACCGAAAGTGCCTCGCGATCCCGGCGGCCCAAGCCGCGGCCCGCGGCGCGACCGAGCCCCACGCGATCCGGTTTCAGATCCCGGACGGCGAGACGTCCTGGGACGACGCGGTGCGGGGCGTCGTGACGTTCCAGAACGCGACGCTCGACGACCTCGTGATCCTGCGCACCGACCGCCACCCGACCTACAATTTCGCTGCCGTCGTCGACGACTCCGCGATGGAGATCTCGCACGTCCTGCGCGGCGACGATCACATCTCGAACACGCCGCGACAGATTCAGGTCTACCGGGCGCTCGGCCTCGAGACGCCCATCTTCGGCCATGTCCCGATGATCCTCGGCCCCGACGGCACGCGGCTTTCGAAACGCCACGGCGCCACGTCCGTCACCGAGTACCGGGACGCCGGCTTCCTGCCCGCCGCCATGGTGAACTTCCTGGCGCTCCTGGGGTGGGCCTTCGACGGCGAACGCGAGATCTTCACGCTCGAGGAGCTCACCCAGGTTTTCTCGCTCGACCGGATCTCGAAGAATCCGGCGATCTTCAATCACGAGAAGCTGGAGTGGATGAACGGGGAGTACTTCCGCGCGCTCCCGCTCTCGACGCGCGTGGATCTCGTCGTCGAGCACGTGCGGAAGATCGGGGCGCTCCCCGATTCGGCGCTGGCCGACCGATCGATGTTGGAGCGCGCGGTGACGGCGGTGGGGGACCGGATGAAGCGCCCGGAGCACTTCCTCGACTACGCGGCGTGGCTTTTCGTGGATCGCGTGGAGCCGGAGGCGGCGCCCTGGGCCGAGATTCTCGCCAAACCGCTCGCGCCGGCGCGCCTTCGAAAGCTCGCGGACGCGATCGCGAAAGTCGAGCCGTTCGAGCACGATGCGATCGAGCAGGCGGCGCGCGGTCTCGCGACCGGCGAAGGCGTGAAGGCGGGCGAGGTGATCATGCCGGCCCGGATCGCGCTCACGGGGAAGAAGGTGAGCCCCGGCATTTTCGACGTGATCCTCCTTCTCGGACGCGAGAAGACCGTGAAGCGCCTTCGCGACGCGGCGGATCGCCTCGAAGCGGCCGCTTCCGCGGCGACGACCTGACACGCGTGGCCCGCCCGTACGGCTCCCTCCGCGTCGCGCTCGTGCACGACTGGCTGAACGGAATGCGCGGCGGGGAAAAGTGTCTCGAGGCGCTCTGCGAGATGTTTCCGCACGCGGACCTCTTCACCTTGGTCCACGAGCGCGGCTCGGTCTCGCCCGTCATCGAGAATCGGCGCGTCGTCGAATCCTGGATCGCGCGCGTCCCGTTCGGCCGGCGCGCGTATCGTTGGTTCGTGCCCTTCTACCCGCTCGCGATCGAGTCGTTCGACTTGAGCCGGTACGACTTGATCGTCTCCACGAGCCACTGCGCCGCGAAAGGCGTCGTGACCCGCGCGGACGCGCTTCACGTGTGCTACTGCTTCACGCCCGTCCGCTACTTTTGGGATCTCTACGGGGAGTACTTCGCGCCCGGACGGAGCGGCGGCCTCGCGCGTGCTATGGCCCCGCTCCTCGCGCATCGGTTCCGGATGTGGGACCGCGTGAGCGCCGATCGCGTCGACCTCTTCGTCGCCGACTCGAAGCACGTCCGCGATCGGATCGCCAAGCACTACCGCCGCGCCGCGCCGGTCGTCTACCCGCCCGTCGACACGATGTTTTTCTCACCGCAGGCGGTTTCGTCGCGGCATGTAGAGGACACCGCATCGTCCGACCACCCGTTCCTCGTGGTGTCGGCGCTCGTGCCGTACAAGGGAGTCGAGCGAACGATTCGCGTCGCGAATCGGCTGGCTCTGCCGCTCCGCGTCGTCGGCACGGGGCCGGACCGGGAGCGCCTCGTGCGGATGGCGGGCCCGACGGTTCGTTTCGACGGGTGGCTCGGGCAGGAGGCGCTGCGGGAGGCGTATCGAGGCTGCCGCGCCCTCATCCAGGCGCACGAAGAGGACTTTGGAATCGCGCCGCTCGAAGCGATGGCCTGC
>DATEND010000256.1:0-2838 GCA_035275245.1 Candidatus Eiseniibacteriota bacterium | reverse complement strand
TCAATCCCAGATGGCCCAAGACCGGTATGTCGGCCGCGACGATCGCCTCGACCTGCGCCATCACGCGCCGTCCGCCCTCGAGCTTCACGGCCTCGGCGCCTCGCTTCACGAAGCGGGCGCTGTTTCGAACGGCGTCTTCGGGTCCCGCCTGAAACGACGCGAACGGCAGATCGGCCGCGATCAACGCCCGAGGCCTCGCCCGCACCACCGCGCGGACGTGGTGCATCATCTCGGCCATGGTGACCGGGATCGTCGACTCGTATCCGAGCACGACCATCCCGAGCGAATCGCCGACGAGGATCAGGTCCACCCCCGCCTCGTCCGCGAGGCGGGCCGTGGGATAGTCGTAGGCCGTGACGGAGACGATCCTCTCCCCGCGCTCCTTCCGCTCGCGAATGGAACGGACCGTGATCTTGCCGCGCGCGTCGGGCTCGTTACCGGCGCTCATCGGCTCCCGCTTCCGAACTCACGGCGTCCCCCCGGCGCTCCCGCTCGGGCTCAAGTACGCGACGCCCTCGCGGTGGCTCTCGATTCGGGCGACCAATTCCTCCAGGTCGGCCCGGCGGTCCACGAAATTCATCTCGTTGGTGTTGACCACGAGGAGCGGCGCCTCGCGATAGTGAAAGAAGAAGTAATTGTACGCCTCGGCGAGCGTCGCCGTGTAGTTCGGATCCATCGACTTCTCGTAGTGCCGCCCGCGCTGCTGGATGCGGCTCCGGATGACCTCGGGGCTCGACTGGAGATACACGACGAGATCGGGCGCCGGGATCTCCTGCTCCAAGAGCGGGGCGACCTTGTCGTAGAGACGCAATTCCCGATCGCTCAGATTGATGTTCGCGAAGATGCGGTCCTTCTGGAACAGGTAGTCGCTCACCACGGCGTCGTGGAAGAGATCGGGCTGGCGCATTTCCTTGAGCTCCTGATAGCGGCTCACCAGGAAGAACATCTGGGTTTGAAACGCGTAGCGGCGAGGGTCCTTGTAGAAGTCTTCGAGGAAGGGATTCGATTCCGGCTCCTCGAGCAGGAGCCGCGCGTTCAAGCGCTCGGCCAGGAGGCGCGCGAGCGACGTCTTGCCCACGCCGATCACCCCTTCGATCGCGATGTAGCGGCCCGGCACCGGCGAAGAGTCCCCGCTCAGTACCAGAAGCGTCCGCCCTTTCGGACCGGCGGGTTGGGCGGCAGCTTTTGGATCATTTTCTTCACCGACTCGCCCGTCACCGGGTGGACGAACTCCGGATCCAGCTCCTGAAGCGGAAGGAGCACGAACGCGCGATTCGCCGCCTCCGGATGCGGGACGGTCAGGTCGGGCTCTTCGATCGATTCGTCTCCGTAGAAGAGGAGATCGAGGTCGATCGGCCGCGGCCCCCAGCGCTGCGATCGCACGCGCCCCATGCGCTTCTCGATCAGGAGCATCTGCCAGAGCAGTTCACGCGCGGACAGCTCGGTCTCCAGCCAGACGACCGCGTTCAAGAACGCGGGCTGCTCCACCTCGCCCACGGGATCGCTGTCGTAGAGAGACGAGACGCGGACGACCGTCGCGCGTGGCAAATCGCGGAGCGCCTCCACGGCCTTCCGGATCAGGAATTCACGCTCCCCGAGATTCGAGCCGAGTCCCACGAAGACGCGGATCATGACCGTACGCGCTCCACGACGATCTCGGGAACGCCCGAGAAGTCGGCCACGGGAACGTGCAGCTTTCGGAGATGGACGCGCACGCACGGCGGATCGAACTCCTCGAGCAGGGCGAGCGCCAGCTCTTCGGCGAGGGTCTCGGCGAGCTTGCAGCGGGCCTGTCCCACGTGGACGCGGACGAGCCGGCTCACCTCCTCGTAGTCGTACCGCACGTCGATCGTGTCGCGGCGCCGCTCGGGCGTTTCGGCGTACGCGAGCTCCACGTCGACCTCGACCCGTTGCCCCAACTCGCGCTCCTTCATCGTGACGCCGAGATGGCCGTACGCTTGGATTCCGAGCAGGCGAAGCCAGTCGAAGTACGGGCCCGCGGGAGCGGCTTGAGCGGCGCCGCGCCGGGCCTTAGCGGGAGTAGGACGGCGCTTGGGCATGGGGCGCCTTCCAGGGCGCCAGCGATTCGAGTGCGCGCACGGCGCGTTCCAGGGATTTGACCGGAGCGGTGAGCGCGATGCGGAAATAGCCTTCGCCCGCATCGCCGAAGCCGGTGCCGGGCGTGAGCAGAACGCCCGTTGAATCGAAGACGTGTGACACGAAGTTCATCGAGGAGTGGCCCTGCGGAACCCGGCCCCAGAGGTAGAACGCGCCGCCCGGCGTCTTGATCGGACAGCCCAGGCGCTTCAACCCGTCGAGCACCGTGTCGCGACGCTCGCGATAGACCGCGCGGAGCGCCGGCCCGTGGCTCGGCAACACCGCGGAGAGCCCCCAGGCGGCGGCGATCTGGATCGCCTGAGGCGCGCCCGAATCGAGGTTCGCCTTGAGACGCACGAGCGCGTCGATCAGATGCGGTGCGCCCACCGCGAAGCCGAGGCGCCACCCCGTCATGTTGAACGTCTTGGAGAACGAATGAAACTCGATCGCGCGATCGCGTGCGGCCGGGATCTGAAGCGCGCTCGGCGGCGGCTCGTCGTAATAGAGCTCCGAATAGGCGGCATCGCTCGCGATCACGAGATCGCGCTTCTTGGCCCAGGCGGCCAGATCTTCGTAGAAGCGAAGCGGCGCCGTGGCTCCCGTCGGGTTGTTCGGATAATTGACCCAGACGACGCGAGTCCGCGGCGTCACCAAGCGGTCGAGCTCGCGAACGTCGGGCACGAACCCGGTCTCCTCGCGGAGCGCGAACCGAACCGGCGTCGCTCCTGCGAACGTGGTGCC
>DATEND010000255.1:0-3032 GCA_035275245.1 Candidatus Eiseniibacteriota bacterium | reverse complement strand
CGCGTGTCGCGCGCCGATTGATAGTCGGCCATCGCGGCGTCGAACGGCCGGGCGCCCGAGAACGTCTCGTCCAGGGCCGTCGCGACCTGCTCCGCTTGTAGAAAGGCGTCGGTGATCCCAAAGGCCGTGATGTAGTCCTTGTTGTACCCGGCGTCTCCGACCAGCGCCCAACCGGGCCCGAAGGGCTTCCGGAAGTAGCCGGGCACGGGCGTGCCCACGAATCGTTCCTCGCGCTTTGCGGCGCGGAGTCGGGCGGCGAACTCCGGCGCCTGATCGATCACCTTGTGATAATTCCCCTCGACGTCCTTCTTGTTCGCCTCGAACTCGCGAAACGGCCAGCCCGCGACGACGAGCGTCAGGCCATCGTTCGTAGGCGCCGCGGCGAACGAGCAATAGTGGCGGATGTAGGCCTCGAAACGCCCGTTCATCGGCAGCCCGCTCCAGTAGGTGTAATAGCCCGCCAGGAGCTGCGGCTTCTCGTTGTACTGCTCCGGAGTCACCGCCTGCGCGACGATGGAGTGGCGGCCGTCCCCTCCGACGACGACGCGAGCGCGCTCCATAACCTTGGCGCCGCCCTTGTCGTGACCTCGGATGCCGGTCACGCGACCGTCCTCGCGCGTGATCTCGTCGACGGTGAATCCTTCTCGAATCTCGGCGCCCGCTTCAGAAGCGGCATCCACGAGCATCTTGTCGAGCACGGTCCGCCGTGGGCAATAGGCCACCGGCGAATCGCCGGTGCCGGGCGATCCGGTGACCGAGAGCGGCCCGAAATCGAACGCGTACGTATCGATGGGGGGAGCACCCAGCGCCACGGCCCGGTCGAGCAGGCCCCAACGCTTCATGGCCGCCATGCCCGGCGGGTGGATGATGTGGGTCGAGATCGTGTCGCTCGGAAAGGTCGCCTTGTCGACGACGAGAACCTTGTAGCCCTTTCGCGCCAGAAGCATCGCCGTCGGGGAGCCCGCGCAGCGCGCGCCCACGACGATCGCATCGAATTCGTTCCGTGCCATTGTTCGCTCCAGTCGAGTGAGTCTCAGGTGGCTTGGTGCACGTCCTCCGGATTCCATGCGACCGGGCGAACCTTGCTCGCGCAGAGCTTCGCCCGATCGCGCGCGTCGTCGACGTCGGGTCCGTAGGCGAGCGCCACGCCCATCCGTCGCCGTGGAAACGCCTCCGGCTTGCCGAACAGGCGGAGGTCGGTGTGGGGCACCCGGAGGGCCTCGTCCACACCTTCGAATCCGATCCCCTTCGCGTCCATCCCGCCGTAGATGACGGCGCTGGCACCGGGCGAGCGGAGCTCCACGTTCACCGGCAGCCCGAGGATGGCGCGCGCGTGAAGCTCGAACTCGCTCTGGACCTGCGTGATCATCGTGACCATGCCGGTGTCGTGGGGCCGGGGGCTCACCTCGCTGAACCAGACGTGGTCGCCCCGGACGAAGAGCTCGACGCCGAAGATGCCGCGCCCGCCGAGCGCGTCCGTCACGCGACGGGCGATCTCCTCCGCGCGGGCCCGCGCGCCCTTCGTCATCGGCTGGGGCTGCCAGCTCTCGACGTAGTCGCCCTTCACCTGCACGTGGCCGACCGGCTCGCAGAACGAGGTCACGCTCGCCCCGTTTTCGTCCAGGGACCGCACGGTCAAGAGCGTGATCTCGTAGTCGAAGTCGATTCGTTCCTCGACGATCACGCGGCCGCCCTTCACCCGGCCGGCGCTCTCGGCGTATTTCCAGGCGCGCTCCACGTCGGCCTTGGACTCGAGCATCGACTGGCCCTTGCCCGACGAGGACATGACCGGCTTCACCAGGCAGGGGAATCCGAGCTTGGCTGCGGCGGCGGCGATCTCCTCGGCGCTCTCGGCGAATGCGTAGGCGGACGTGGGAAGCTCGAGCTCCTCCGCGGCGAGCCGGCGGATCCCCTCCCGATTCATGGTGAGCTGGGTGGCGCGAGCGGTCGGAATCACCGTCGAAAGCCCCGCCGCCTCGATGCGACGGAGCTCGTCGGTGGCGATCGCTTCGATCTCCGGAACGACGTAGAGGGGCCGTTCCCGCTCCACGACCGCACGGAGGGCGGAGGCGTCGGTCATGTCCACGACGTGGAACCGGTGCGCCACTTGATGGCCCGGCGCGTTCGAGTAGCGGTCGACGGCGACCACCTCGACGCCGAGGCGCTGGAACGCGATGATGACCTCTTTGCCGAGTTCGCCCGCGCCGAGGAGCATGACCTTCGTCGCCCCGAGGGCGAGGGGGCTTCCAAAACGCACGATTTCCTCCCTAGGCCGTCGGGGACGAGCCCGATTTCGGCATCACGATCCAGAGTATGATGTAGACGAGAATGCCCGGAAAAGCGGCACTCAAGACGGAAATCAATACATAGAGGATCCGTACGAGCGTCGGGTCCCATCCGAGCCATTCGGCGATCCCGCCGCAGACCCCCGCGATCATTCGGTTTCCGGACCTCTTCAACGGACGTTTCACGTCGGCCATGGGCCGTCCTCCTCTCGATTGTTCGGGAATGAAACCCGCCCGACCCGGGTACGATACACCAGGGCAGGATACCGGTGTAGAACCGGCGTGGACCTGCCGATGAATGGGTCGTATTCTCGGCCCAGTTAGCCTTTCGGAGCAGAGAACCCAGGAGAGCACTTGAGTTTCGACACGCTGGCCACCGCACCCGACACGCTCGTTCTGAAGAAGAACGCCCCCATTTCCCCCTACCTGACCTTCGGAATCGGCGGTCCGGCCGACGTTTTGGCCGAGGTCTACACCGAGGGCGCGCTCCAGCAGGTCGTCGAGACGGCGGCCAAGAGCGGGATGCGCTGGCTCCTGATCGGCGGGGGCTCGAACCTGCTCGTCGGAGACACCGGCTTCCGCGGCCTTGCGATCGTGAACATGATCGAGCACTTGACCGTGGACGGCACCCGGATCACGGCCGGCGCCGGCGCCGACTTCGGTGAGGTGGTGGAGGCGGCGCGGAAGCATTCGCTCTCCGGCCTCGAGTTCGCGATCGACATCCCCGGCACCGTCGGCGGCGCGATC
>DATEND010000254.1:0-3010 GCA_035275245.1 Candidatus Eiseniibacteriota bacterium | reverse complement strand
ACGGGAGCCGCTTCAGAGCCGGACCGTCCGTCGCCGGCGCCATCAGGCCAATGTGGATCAGGATCCAAAACGAGGCCGCGAGGAGGAGCGCGCTCGACCCGAGCAGATACGAAACGCCGATGTGGGCGCCGTACTGGGCCCCGAGGAAGAGCGCGGCGGCGAACTGAAGCGTGAAGAGAAGGAGCGCCACGGCCGCCACCGATCGAACCAGCTCCGCCTGTCGCGGCAGCCGCTGCGAGACGCGCGAGGCGATGCCGCGCAGATAGGCCGCGATGGCCGCCGGCGCGAACCCGGCGTTCCGGACCGTGAGAAGCAGGTCCTCGGCGAGCATGGCCTAGGGCACCTTCGCTACGGCCTCGGCGAGCGTACGCTCTTGGCCGTAGGTTTCCTCGGACAGCCCGTACGTCTGGAGCGTCTGCGGCTTCGATCTCCGGTAGAGGGCATGGGCCTGAATCGTGATCGGGCCTTTGGCGCCCTCGGTCGGAATGTCGTAGCGAACGCGGGCGCTCGCGCCTGCCTTGATCCGGCGGTCGGTGATGATCTTCACCGCGTTCCAGGTGTCGGCGGGCCACGTGCCCAATTCGTCGGCGAGCACGAGCCCGAACACCGAGACGTTCCACTCTTGGAAGGGATCGTTTTCCCAGAGGATCTTTCCCGCGGCGTCGAGAGCCCGGATCCGGATCAGCACCAAGTTCTGGTCGTTCCCGGTCGGCATGGAGTGACCCCAGCCTCGGTTCGTTAGCGTCGCGTAGACGCGCACGGAATCGCGCCCGTTCCGGGCGCCGGTCAACGCGAGCCGGACGGCGCCCGGCCTTGCCTTTGCGAGGGCGTCGTGGTCGAAGGAGTGGTCGGCGACGCGCGGGCGCGTCGGCCCTTCGCTCGAGTTTCGGCCCGGTGCGCCGGGCATGTGGCAGGACTGGCAGGTCACGCCTTGCTTCGCGTACATGGAGCGCTGCCATTCGGCGAACGTGTCGGAGATCTTCACGCCGTTCTGATTGGAGTAAGTATGACACCCCCCGCAGAAATCCGATTTCGCGAGGTAGCCGGTGTAGGCGGACTTGTGCGACGTGGTCGGCGCTGGGTTTCGAATCGTGCCCTGGTAGGCGGCCAGGTGGAGCGTGTAGGGCGGGATGCCCTTCGCGTCTCCGGGACCCGCGACGGCATGGCAGTAGACGCACGCGACGCCCTCCTTCGACACCTCGCGCATGCCCTCGAAGTCTTGATTCACGTACGACGCCGTCTCGTGACAGGGGCCGCACGCGATCATGGTGCGGCCGCGCGTCTGCTTCATCGAGTAGAAGTACATGCGCCCGAAGAGCTCGTTGGCGTTGCGGTCCGCCTTGGCGTGTCCCGAGCGCTCCCACTGTTCCGTGATGTCGAGGTGGCACCCCTTGCACGTCGCGGCCCCTTGGAGATTTACGTCCGACCGCATGAGGGGCGGCGGGGTGTATGCGAGCGCGGCGCCCGTGATCGCGGTCGATGCCGCGGCAGCGATGAAGAGGGATCGTACGGATAGTCGGCGGATTGATCGCAAGGTGGGAAGATGGTAGCGCGGCCGGGCGGAAGCGGTCAAGGCGCGGAGGGGATCGAGCGGACGAGGCCATGGCGGAGAAGGTCGGCGAAGATCGTTCCGAGAATCTTCGTTCCCGCTCGAACCGATCCGGTGAGCGTGCCCGAGATCTTCGAACGTCCGATTCGCCGGCGATACCGCACCGGCACCTCGACGCCGCGGAGCCCGGCGCGCGCGGCCTTCACCTGCATCTCGACGGTCCAGCCGAAGTCGGGGTCGGACATCCCAAGTGAGACATATGCGTCCCACCGGATGGCCCGAAACGGGCCCAAATCCGTCCACCGGACGCCGTAGAGCGCGCGAAGGAGCCGCGTGGCGAGCCAGTTGCCGAAGCGCGCCTGCGGCGTGAGCGCGCCGGGCTCCCGCGCGCCGAGGGTGCGGGAGCCGATCACGAGATCGGCGCGCCCGGCCTCGATGGGCGCCACGAGGGCCGCGGCTTCGGCGGGATCGTCGCTCATGTCGGCATCGAGAAAGAGCACCGCGTCCGGCGGATCCGATGCGATCAGCGCGAGCGCCTTGAGGCACGCGGCGCCGTATCCGCGCCGCGACTCTCGCACGACCACCGCTCCCTTGGCTTGCGCCGCCTCGGCCGTACCGTCGCTCGATCCGTTGTCGCAGACGATCACCCGGCGGAGGAGCCCTGGAGGGAGCGCCTCGAGCACGAGGCCGATCGAGGCTGCTTCGTTCAACGCGGGGATGACCGCGTCGACCGTCACGCCCGCTTGAGCGCGGCGCGCGCCGCCGCCAGCCTCGCGAGGGGCACGCGGTAGGGACTGCACGAGACGTAGTCGAGCCCCGTCTGTTCGAAGAAGGCGATCGACGCGGCGTCTCCGCCGTGCTCGCCGCAGATTCCGATCTTGAGCCCGGGCCGCGAGCGGCGACCCGCGAAGCAGGCGCGCTGGATGAGCACGCCCACGCCCGCTTGGTCGAGCGAGACGAACGGGTCCTGCGCCAGGATGCCGGTTCCCACGTACTCCGGCAGGAAGCGTCCCGAGTCGTCGCGCGAGTACCCGAACGTCATCTGCGTCAGGTCATTCGTGCCGAACGAGAAGAAGTCCGCGTGCCGCGCGATCTCATCCGCCAAGACCGCGGCGCGCGGCACTTCGATCATCGTTCCGATGGTGTAGGCGATGGTGACGTGGAGCCGCTGCATGACCTCGGCCGCGACGGCCTCCACTTCCGCGCGCTGGCGCTTGAGCTCCTGGGCATCGCCCACCAGCGGGATCATGATTTCGGGCTGGACCGGCTTCCCCGCCTTCCCGGCTTGCGCCGCCGCCTCGAAGATGGCGCGCGCCTGCATCCGCGTGATCTCGGGATGGAGGATGCCGAGACGGCAGCCGCGAAAGCCGAGCATGGGGTTGAATTCGTGGAGTTCCTCGACCCGTGCGAGCGTGCGCGTCAGGTGGCGCCGGCGCGGATCGTCCTTCGGCGCGCGCTTTC
>DATEND010000253.1:0-5266 GCA_035275245.1 Candidatus Eiseniibacteriota bacterium | reverse complement strand
CGTCACGTACGCGCGAGTACGTCGATGTACCAGGGACGCTCATCTGGGACGAATTGACACGAAGGAAAATCTCACAACCCGACTCCATAAAGTTCCGTACTGCACTGTCTTACAACCTTATCCCTCAAAACTCAAATCGTGGCACCCGCTCTGCTTGTACCGAAACCACATGAGGGGCGTGCTGAACACCCACACCGAGGGGGTGTAATGATTCGGCACCTGAGACTCGCAGCGGCATGCCTCTTCTTGGCGGCGTTCGTCCTGACGTAACGCCGTCGCGGTCGTCACTAGCTCACCGGCCTTGTGTCGGCCGCACAACAGTGGACGTCGCGCGTTGGCAATTCGGTTTGCCCTGACCCCCCACGTAACGCGCGACGAACAGCCCCCGCGGGCATACGCTCGCGGGGGTTTTACTTTTCCCACGAGAACCCCCCAGCCCGAGTCGCCGACCCTACCTCGCCCGCCCCTTTCGTAGCTCGCTCAGCGGATAGAACGTCCCCCGCCAGACGATGCCGCCGCGCCGGAGCGCGAGCACGGTCGAGCGCGCGATCGCGTATCCGAAGAGGAGCCCGCCCAGCGGCATGAAGATCGCCTGCCACCAACGCACCTGCGCGTAGTTCGCGGTCGTCGCGTAGACGAGGAAGACGCCGGACCAGGCGAGGAACGCGAACGCGCGCGTCCAGGTGTCTCCGAAGAGAAGCCCAGCCAGCGGCACGAGCGACGCCACGATCTGCATCGTCACGGCGTAGGCCGCGTACCACGGGCGAAAGTCGAGTCCCGCGAACGCGTTCTTCTCGACCCCGCGGATCAGGCCGCGGACGCCCGTGTGCCACCGCGTGCGCACCATCCCGTCCGGGAGCGCGAAGAGGCTCTTTCCGCCGCTTCGCTTCACGATCGCCCCGAGCGCCAGGTCGTCGAGCAGCTCCATCCGAAGCTCCGCGTGTCCGCCCGCGCGCTCGTACGCGTCGCGCCGCACGAGGTTGAAGGCGCCGATTCCGATGTGATCCCTGGACCGTGGATCGGGCGCGTTCCATGGCCGCTGCGTGATGAAGAAGATCGCGAGGAAGTAGCCGATGAAGATCGCCTCGCCCAATCCCTCCACGTCGGCGTCGAGCCCGACCGCCAGATGGTCGACCTCCGCTTCGAGCGCGTAGGAGACGGCGCGGCGAAGCGCGCCCTCACCTAAGACGACGTCACCGTCGGTGAATAGGAGCCAGGCGCCGCGGGCCGCTTCCTCGCCGCGGGCCAGGGCGTGACACTTGCCGATCCACCCTTCCGGGAGCGACGTCACGTGAAGCACGCGAAGCCGCGAGTCTTCAAGTGCGACGCGATCGAGAATCGCGCCCGTTCCATCCGTCGAGCGGTCGTCGACGATTACGATCTCGAGGCCGGGATAGTCGACCTTGAGGAGCGATCGCGCCGCCTGCTCGGCCCGAACCGCTTCGTCCTTCGCCGCCGCGACGATCGTCACCGCCGGGAGCGCGTCGTCCGGAAGGGGCTCGACCTCCTCGAGGCCTCGAAGGCGACGAACGCCGCCATAGAGCTGCATCGCGCCACCGAGCCAGAAGAGGGCGGACACCGCGGTGAGAAGGAGGAGGGCCGATTGACACCAGGGGGGGAGCGACATAGGCTCCGAGAATGCCCATGCCGCGCGGTTCCATTCAAGTCGAGACCGTCGAGAGTGCCGTCTTGAAGGGGAACCCGCCCGGCGATCCGCACGTTCGCGACCTTCCCATCTACCTTCCGCCGGGCTACGAGCGCGGGAAGGAGCGCTATCCGGTGCTTTGGGGTCTCGCGGGATTCACGGGACGCGGGAGAACCATGCTGAACGACGGCGCCTGGACGCCCGGTTTCGGGGATCGCATGGACGCGCTGATCGCGGCCGGCCGCATGAAGCCGATGATCGTGGCGCTCCCCGATTGCTTCACGCACGTCGGGGGCAGTCAGTACATCAACTCCGCCGGTCTCGGCCGCTACGACGACCACATCGTCACGGAGCTGGTCCCGCTGGTCGACGCGCGGTACCGCACGCTGCCGGGGCCGCGGCACCGGGGCGTGATGGGCAAGTCGAGCGGCGGATACGGTGCCCTGGTCCTCGGCATGCGCCATCCGGACGTCTTCGGAGCGGTCGCGTGCCACAGCGGCGACATGTACTTCGACTTTTGCTACACGCGCGACTTCGGCCCGGCCATTCGAAGTCTTCGTAAAGCGGGCGGCGTCGAGGCGTGGTATCGAAAATTTCACGCCGCGCCCCGCAAGCGCTCGGAGGACTTCCCCGCGCTCGACGTGATCGGAATGGCCGCCGCCTATTCTCCCAATCCGGCGGCTCCGCCCGCGTTCTGCGACCTGCCGTTCGATCCGGAGACGGGCGAGCTTCAAGACGCCGTCTGGGCGCGGTGGAAGGCGCACGATCCTCTCGTTCTGCTCGATCGATACGTCGACGCCCTGAAGTCGCTCCGCCTTCTCTTCCTCGACTGCGGCCTGGACGACGAGTTCTATCTCGAGCTGGGCGCGCGCCAGTTCGTGCGCCGCCTCAAGGCGCTCGGCGTGGCCCACGAGTACGAGGAGTTCGAGGATGGCCACATGAACATCCCCTATCGGTACGACGTGAGCCTGCCGAAGCTCTCGGCCGCGCTATCGCCATGACGCCCCACGCGCCTCCCACGCCGTCCCCACCGCCGGCGCTGACGGCCACGCAGTCGGCGCTGGTCCGCCTTTCCGCGGCGATCGCGGCCGGCGTGCCGGAGGACGTGGCCCGCCGCGCCGAGGGGGCGCTGCAGGCGGGCGCCAAGCCGGAGGAGGTCTACGAGGCGATCCTCCAGAGTTATCTCTTCGTCGGATTCCCGCGCGCGATCGAAGCGTTCTTCGCGGCGCGGCCGGTGCTCGAGGACCGCGGCGGAATCCCCGCCAAGGCGACGCCGCCGGATCTCAAGGCCGAAGAGCGCGCCGGCCAAGCACTCTGCAGCCGCGTCTACGGCACGAACTACGACCGGCTCGTCTCGACGATGCGCTCGCTCTCTCCCGATCTCGCTTCGTGGATGATCCTCGAGGGCTACGGAAAGACCCTGTCGCGGCCGGCGCTCGGCCCGGTCGAGCGCGAGTACGGCATCGTGGCGATCCTGACGGTCACGCGCATGTGGCGCCAGCTTCGGTCGCACGCGATCGGCGCCGTGAACGTGGGCGGGACGCGCGCCGGCGTGCGCGAGGCGATCGTGCTCTGCCGCCACTGGTGCCGCGACGACGTGATCGCGGACGCGTTCGCCGTGACGGGGCTGGAATAGCCGCGTGCTCGAAGCGGACTTCGTGAAATCCCATGGATTGGGGAACGACTACGTGGTGGTGGACGCCGCGCGCTTTCCCGTCCCGCTGACGCCCGAGCGGGTCCGGCTCCTCTGCCATCGCCACCTGGGCCTCGGGTCCGACGGAATTCTCGAGGTGACCGCGGGCGACGACCGCTTGTTCGTGCGGATATGGAATCCCGACGGATCGGAGGCAGAGCGAAGCGGGAACGGCCTCCGGATCGCCGCGAAGTTCCTCGCGGAGCACGGCTACACGAGCGAATCCGTGTTCGTGGTGGAGACGATCGCGGGACCCATCCGGACGGAAGTGTTCCAAGAGGGCGGCCGCGTGGCCGCCGTTCGGCTCGAAATGGGCGTCGCCGTCATCGACAAGGCCGCGAAGCCGCTCGTGGTGGACCGGGAGAAACTCGATGCCACGATCGTCTCGGTCGGAAATCCGCACTGCGTCGTGTTCGAGCAGCCGATGACGCGGGCGCGCCTCTTCGACCTGGGACCCCGTCTGGAGAACCACGCGCGCTTTCCGAAGCGGATCAACGTGCAACTCGCCCAGGTCGACACCCGCGACCGGGTCCGCGCATTGATTTGGGAGCGCGGCGCCGGACACACGCTCGCGTCGGGCACGAGCGCCTGCGCGGTCGCCGCCGCGTGCCGCGCGCGCGGCATGGTCGACGGGCGCGTGACCGTGCTGATGGAGGGTGGAATGCTCGAGGTCGAGGTCGGCGAGGACCTCGGCCTCGTGATGACAGGGCCGGTGGAGGAAGTCTTCACCGGAATGCTGAGCCCGGACTTGAGAACGCGTCTCCAGGAGGTGCAGTAGGGAAGGCTACGACTTCCCCTTGGGCCAAACGACCTTCGAGGCGGCGAGCAGGGCGAACCCCACCAGAAACGGCATCAGGCCCAGGACCCAGTGCGACTTTTGGGGCTCGATCTGCTGGAGGAGAACCATCAGGCCGATCCCCACCGCGACGAGCACGAGCCCCGCGATCATCAGCCCGTGCGCCCGGCGCAGACGGCCGTTCCCGACCCCGTACGGATCGAGGCCTTCGATGTCGACGAGCTGCCCGAGCTTGTCGGGGTCGATCCCACGCTCGATGGCGGCGATCCGCTCCCGCCGGGCCAGCTCGGCCAGGCGTTGCTGCCCCAGCATGCGGACGATACCCATGGCGATGCCGCCGAGGATCGCCGTCAGGGGAATCGCGAAGACCGCGACCATCCAAATGTCTTCCGGCATGGCGTCTCACGCTCCTTCGTGTCCGAGGTTTGGGTGGGCGCCCCTTGGGTGGCCGGGCGCTCGGTGCCTCTGCTTCTCGTCCGGTTGGACGGGCCGACCCGGGGCCGCGGTTTCGCCCGGTTTCGTGAATCCATGAAACCTGGCCCCGAGGTCGGCCGGTCCAACCAACCGATGAAGGATTCCCTCCCCCGGACCGCGGAAAGAGGCAGCCCGGCGGCCGACGAGAGGGCCCTGATCCGGCGTTCCGCCGGCGGCGACGCGGCCGCGTTTCGCATTCTGGTCGACCGGCATCGCGACCGCGCGTATGGCTTGGCGCTCCGCATCGTGCGTTCGGAGTCGGACGCCGAGGAGGTCGCGCAGGATGCGTTCGTTCGCGCGTGGCGGGCCATCGGCGAGTTCCGCGGCGACGCCGCGTTCTCGACCTGGCTCTATCGGATCGTCTGGCGCCGCGCCGTGGATCGCGCGGCCGTGTTGAAGACGAGGCTCGACCGCGAGGTCGCGCTCGAACCCGAGACGGAGATCGCCGACATCGCCCCCGCCGCAAACGCCGAGAGAGGCCCCGATCCCGAGCGATTCGAGCGGATGATCGCCTCTCTCTCCGAGGCGCAGCGCGCGGTGGTGACGCTCTTCTATTCCGAGGACCGATCGGTGACCGAAGTGGCACAGGCACTCGAAATGCCGGAGGGCACCGTGAAGACGCACTTGAGCCGCGCCCGCGCGGCGCTCCGGAGACGAT
>DATEND010000252.1:0-7584 GCA_035275245.1 Candidatus Eiseniibacteriota bacterium | reverse complement strand
GACCCTGCAGCTCGCCGTTGCCCCGAATCTCTGGGCGCTGCAGTACAGCCAAG
The DNA here is from genome assembly GCA_035275245.1 of Candidatus Eiseniibacteriota bacterium. Classification (GTDB taxonomy): domain Bacteria; phylum Eisenbacteria; class RBG-16-71-46; order SZUA-252; family SZUA-252; genus DASQJL01. Next base: position 7,531 of record DATEND010000252.1, on the reverse strand, counting down.
CAAAGATCATCATCGAGGTGAACGCCTCGGCCGGAGACGGTGGAATCCAGATCTTCCTCGACGCGGAGGGTTGGAATCGTCTCGAGATCACCGATCCCAACCGCGAGCTGATCTTCAGCGTCGGCGCCACCGGCGGCGTCGGGACGACCGGCGTCACGGAGCTCTTCTTCGAGAGCGCCGAGCCCTCGTTCGAAGACCTGCCGCTCGAGGACCTGCTCGAGCGCTTTCCGGCGGGCACCTACCGCTTCTCCGGCACGACGACCGACGGGAAGCAGCTCAGCGGAAGGCCGGTCCTCTCGCATCGGATCCCGGCGGCCCCGACGATCGCGTCGCCCGCGGAGGATGCCGCGTTGAATCCAGACGCGCCGATCGCCATCGATTGGAATCCCGTCACGGCTCCCTATCCGGGCACCACGTTGTCGGTCGTCATCAGCGGTTATCAGGTCATCGTCGAGCGGGTCAAGCCGACGCCGCTCCAGCAATTCAGCGTTTTCGTTCCGGCCTCCGTCACGAAGGTGACCGTCCCGGCAGAGTTCCTCCAGGCGGGAGCGGACTACATCTTCGAAGTGCTGGCGATCGAGGCAGGCGGGAATCAGACGATCACGGAGGGCTCGTTCACGACGACCGGCGGAGGCAACCGCGGGGACAAGGGTCGCGCCTCGAACACGGACGCGCTCGGCGTTCGCGGTGCTTCGTTCCTACGACAGAACTACCCGAATCCGTTCAACCCGGCGACGACGCTCGATTTCGCGCTTCCGAGGGAAGGCGTCGCCACCGTGCGCGTGCTCGATGTTCAGGGGCGGCTCGTTCGTACGCTCGTGAGCGGTCGACTCCCGGCCGGGCCGCACCGGGCGACTTGGGACGGGAACGACACGAGCGGTCGTGCGGTCGCTTCGGGCGTCTACGTGGTCGAGTTGGCGAGTCCCGACGTCAGGGAGACGAGGAAGATCGTTCTGTCGCGGTGAGCGTTTGGCGGCGGGCGGTGCAGGCTGCGGGCGTCGGGTGATGAGCGGCGGGCGCCGATTACTACGGCGCCCGTCCCGTCTCGAGCTTGTACTCCCCGAGGCGCCGCCACGCCATGGCGGACACCGCCGGATCCTGGCGCGAGAGGCGAATCGCCCGCCAGTAGTGGTGGATGACGGCTTCGACGGCCGCGGAGTCGGCCGGATCGGCTTTCGCGCGCGCGGCCTCCGCGAGATAGAGGCGGACGCGCGCGGAGTCGGTCTCGGCGCGACCGGACATGTAGAAATACCGAAGATCGTTCTCGGCTCGAAGAAGCGCATCCCGGTCGACGCGCGCGGGGTCGAAGACCGGCGGGAGACCGTGTGCGCGAAGCAGAGCGGCGTACGGCTCCGTGGGCGGTCCACCGGCCACCTTGGCTCCGGCGGCATCCGCAGATCCCACCGCGGCCGACGGCGCCTGCTGCACCCGGGCATCGGATAGCGCCTCACCCACGGGCGCCGGGCTCGCGTCCTTCGCGGCCGCCATCTTCTTGTCCGCGCCGACCTCGCCCTCCGTGAACGTCTGCGATTCGTTCTTGGCGCGTTTCATAGCGACCGCGTCCCCCTCGCTCACGCCAGCGGCCCTCTCTTGGCGGAGCGCCTCGTCCTGCTTCTCGAGCGGAGCGGTGCTCTGTAGCGGCGCCTGGTTCTTGGCTTCGCGCGCGAGGTCATCCAACCCCGCCTTCTCTTTCGCCTCAGGCTGCGTCCCGAGACCCGGCGGTGCGTTCTCCCGCTCGCCAAACCCGCTGTCCCCGGGCACCACGGCCTGCTCCTCCTCCGGCCCCCCCGTCGCCACGGGGCGCGGCGCGCGGACCCACTCGCCCTGGCGCTGCGCCAGCATGACGACGACCACGAGAACCGCGGCCGCGGCCGCCCCGGTTCCGACGACGCCGAACCACGGGAAGATGGGCCGCCGCCGCTCGCCTTCCGCATCGAGATCGACGTCCGGTCGCCGGCGTTCGATTCGCGGCACGTCCTCCGCCGGGCGGCGCGCGCCCTCGGCCGCCTTCGCACCGCCGGCAGCTCCCGTCGCGAGAGCCTTCGCGCCGTGTTTGACGTCGATCTTCGCGAGGACCGAATCGGTCATCCGCGCGTAGTACTCGTCGCCGACGTCGTCCGGCCGCCGCTTGAGATCCGACTCGATGGCGGACATTCCGTCGACGAGCTCGCGACAGCTTTGGCAGGAGACCACGTGCGCCTCGATCAGGAGGCGTTTGTCCCCCGCCAGCTCTCCGTCGCGGTACGCGAAGAGCTCTTCGTTCGATGGATGTTGAACCGGTACGTGCTTCATGACCGAGGGGGCTCCATTGCTCGCTCCTCGCCCAACGCCGCGAGAAGCGCCTCGCGGGCGCGAGCCAGGCGGGACATTACGGTACCGACCGGGACGTCGAGCGTCTCCGCGATCTGGGCATAGGACAGATCCCCTTCCACGCGAAGCGCCAGGATGGCGCGGTGTTCGTCGGAGAGCGTCGCCATCGCCCGCTCCACGCGAATTCGCTGCTCGAGCGCGGCGGCGTCCTGCGTCGGATCCGCCACGCGTTCGCTCAAGGGCGCCGAGCCGTCGTACCCCGGCGCGTCGAGCGACTCGGCGGCGCGCCGTGCGCCGTCCCGGATTCGCGTCAGTGCGGTTCGGGAGACGATCGTGAGAAACCAGGGGCCGAAGGGCTTGTCTGCGGCGAAGCGGTCGAGCGCCTTGTACGCCTTCACGTAGGCGTCCTGCACGACGTCGTCCGCGTCTTCGTGTCGCCGCGTGATCCGTCGCGCGAGCCGGTAGGCCGCTCGCTGCGTGCGCCGCATCAACTCCGCGAACGCGTCGACCTCGCCGCCGCGGATGAGGCGGACCAACTCGCCGTCGCTGAGCGTGGAACGGTCTGGCCGCTCGGATGCCATCGGGCGCCGAATCTACTACGCGCCGGGGGCGGGGACTATTCCGAAGAGAATCCTAGGCGTGGATCCGATTGCAGGGAAAAGCGATGCGGGGGCGAGCCCGAGGGGGAGGGCCGCCCCCGCAGGGGTGGTAGCCGGTGTCTTCGCTCACCGGCCGTGCGACAAGCTACCGATTCCGCTTGGTGCGAGCGTTCTTGCGAGACAGCCACATCAGCCCCAACGCCACCGCCACCGCAAGAGCGATGATTTGAATCGACATGAAAGGCTTCACCTCCTTTGCTTCGAATTCGCGAGACTTTGCTCTTAGTGGTGCTTCTTGAACAACTCTTGGAGCTGAACACCCGCCGGCCCGAGGATCACGATCAAGAGCGCGGGTAGGATCAGGAAGACGAGCGGGAACGCCAGCTTGATCCCGGCTTTGCGCGCGGCCTGCTCGGCGCGCTGCCGCCGTTTGATGCGCATGGATTCGGCGTGCGCGCGTAACGACTGGGCGATGCTCGTCCCCAGCTTGTCGGCCTGGATGAGAATGGCGGTCAGCGAGTAGATGTCGTCCACGCCGGTTCGGCGCGCCAGGCGCCGAAGCGCGTCGGCCCGCGTCAGACCGGTGCGGATCTCCTGTCCGACCAAGAGAAGCTCGTCGCTCAGTTCCTTGCTCGCGAGCGCGATTTCGCGGCCCACTCGTTCGACCGCGGCGTTCAGCCCCAGGCCGGCCTCCACGCAAACGACGAGGAGGTCGAGCGAGTCCGGCAGCGCCATCTGAATTCGGTTCCGGCGCCGCGAGGCGCGAAGGTAGAGCCACATCGTCGGAAGATAGAAGCCCGTAGCGGCCGCGATGCCGCCCGCGATCACGACCGAGCCGATCGGGTGGGCGAGAATGAAATTCACCGTGACCCAGCCGACGCCGAAGACGATCGCCAGCAGCACTTTCGTGCCCAGGAAGACGAGCGGAGCCCGATTCCCACGGATGCCCGCCCGAACCAACCCGGAGCGAAGCGATTCGCTCGAGTCGTCGGTCGGGAGGAATCCGCCCAGCGTCGCGAGCAGGCCCGCGATCGGCGAGGGGGCTTCCGGACTGTAGGACGGGCGCGCGGCCAGGGCGCGAGAGCGAAGGTCGCGAAGCCGAACCGCGACGGGGTCCCGGTCCCGGACGAAGATCTGGTAAAGCGCCAGCATTCCGAGTCCGAGCGCCGCTGCCAGAAACAGAGTCGAGATCAAGAACATGTCGTTATACCTTTATGTCGACGATCTTGCGGATGGCAAGACCGCCCATGAGCTGCATGAGAGCCGCGACGCCCAAGATCGCCCGACCCTCCGGCTTCTCCCACATCTTGAAAAAGTATTCCGGCGCCGACGCGATCATGAACATGGCCATCGCCATGGGCAGGCACGTCAGGATGGCTCCCGTGAGCCGGCCCTGCGCCGTGAAGGTCTTGATGTCGCCCAGGATCCGGAAGCGGTCCCGGATCAGGCGGCTCGTGTTCTCGAGAACCTCGGTCAGATTGCCGCCCGTATCGCGTTGAAGAACAATCGCCGTGACGAAGAACTTGATGTCCACGGAATCGACGCGATTCGCCAGATTGTTCAGCGCCTCCCGCATTTCGATGCCCAGCGCCTGCTCTTCGACCACGATCGCGAACTCGGAGCGAATCGGCTCCGGAGACTCCTCCGCGACGATCTGGAGCGCCGACGAGAACGAGATTCCCGCGCGGAGGGCGCTCACCAGGAGATCGAGCGCATCCGGAAACTCCTCGGCGAACGCGTTCATGCGAACGGCCTTCTTGTGCCACATGATGAGCGGCAGGATCAGCGCGCCCACGACCATGCAGCCCAACGCCGGCATGAAGTGGCCGAAGGCGATGTAGGCAACGAGGTAGCAGCCCATCGACAGCGCGGCGACGACGAGCAGGAACATCCCGACCCGCATCGTGGCGCCCGCCCGGTACAGCATCATCTCGATTTTCCGGGCCATGGACAGCGACTGGAGCAGTTGATCGAGGAACGGAACCGAGCTCATCCGCGTGTCGCGCTCGATCGCGAGCGGAGCGGGAGCCTTCGCGTGTGCCCCCTTGTCCGCGCCCACGCGATCGCGCAGCGAATCCGCGTCCTTCTCCTTCGACCGAACGGTGACCGCGAATACCGCCGCGGCCGTCGCGCCGAAGATCAGGATCGAAACCAGAAGAAACATCATCGCGACCCTCCACGCTCGAAGAGCCCGGTCAAGTCGGTGCCCGCCATCTGCACGCGTTCCGCGAAGTGCGGGACGACGCCCGTTGCCTCATATCGTCCTTCGATCTTGCCGTCCGCGCGCGTCCCGGTGCGAACGAATCGGAAGATCTCCTGCATCGTGACCACGGGGCCTTCCATGCCCACGATTTCTTGCACGCTGAGGATCTTTCGGCTGCCGTCGGTGAGGCGCGAGACGTGCACGATCACCTCGACGGCGGACGCGATCTGCTCGCGGATCGCCTTGTCGGGGAGCGTGTGTCCCGCCATCAAGACCAGGTTCTCCATCCGGTGGAGCGCGTCGCGCGGCCCGTTGGAGTGGATGGTCGTCAGCGAGCCGTCGTGGCCCGTGTTCATGGCCTGGAGCATGTCCAAGACTTCGTCGCCGCGCACCTCGCCGACCACGATGCGGTCGGGGCGCATACGAAGCGCGTTTCGAACGAGGTCACGCTGGGTGATGATTCCCTTCCCTTCCAGGTTGGGAGGACGTGTTTCGAGCCGGACCACGTGAGGCTGCTGGAGCTGGAGCTCCGCCGAATCCTCGATCGTCACGATGCGCTCGCCGTCCGGAATGTAGCGCGACAATATGTTGAGGAGCGTCGTCTTGCCCGACCCGGTGCCGCCCGTGATGATCGCGTTGATACGGCACTTGATGATGCCCTGAAGGAGGTGCGCCATCGGCTTGGAGATGGAGCCCAGCTCTAACAAGTTTTCGATCGAGAGAGCCCGGCGACGGAACCGGCGAATCGAAAGAATCGGACCGTCGAGCGCGGCCGGTGGAATGATCGCGTTCACGCGCGATCCGTCCGGCAAGCGAGCGTCCACCAAGGGACTCGACTCGTCGATCCGGCGTCCGACGCGTGAGATGATGCGATCGATGATCGCGCGGAGGTGACCCTCGTCGCGGAATTGGACTTCGGTCAGCTCCAGCTTTCCGAGCCGCTCCACGTAGATCTGGCGATGCGTGTTCACGAGAATGTCCGAGATCTCCTCGTCGAGGAGAAGCGGTGTAATCGGTCCGAGATCGAACGTGTCATGGAGCAGCTCCTGCACGAGCCGCTCCTCGTCGGAGCGCGTCATGCGAAGCTCCGATTCGCCCAGGAGCCGGCGTGCCACGGCCTCGACCTGTTCCCGGCGCCGAGTGTCGTCCAGGCCCTCCAGGCTCGCCATGTTCAGCTTGCCGATCAATTCGCGATGCAGACGGCGCTTCATCTCCTGGTACTCGTCCAGGTGGCCGTTCTTGGGAGCAGCGAGCGGCTCCGGTTCGACTATGGATGTCGCGGCCGCAACGGGAGCAACGGTCGGCGCGCGACGGAAGCGATCTCTGAGGCTCATCGAAGCACCTTCTTTCCGAAGAAGAGACCGCGCCGTATCGTGTCTTCCGCTTGCGGGACCGGCGCCTCCTTTCCCGCGAGCTTGGCGCCGAGGGCGATGATGTCCCTGGCCGCCGGAGATTCCGGATCTTCCAAACAGAGAGCGCGACCCGCGTTCACCGACGCGGAGACGCGCCGATAGTCATTCGCGACGCAGTGGAAGGGACGCACTTGGATCGCTTCGGTGAGCTGGTCCAAGGAGATGAAACCGCGCGTTCCCGTGTAGCGGTTGACCACGAGCCGCACCCGGTCGGGCACGTCGGAGAAGTGAAGGCGGTCCAGGACCTCCATTGCGCGGCGCGCCGCCCGAATGGAAGGGATCGAGAGCTCGGCCACCACGAGGATCGTCGTGCTTCGGTCCAGAATCTCGAGCGACACCTCGTCGAACACGTGAGGGGCGTCGACCACGACCATGTCGTGGGCGCCGGCCAGGGAGTCGAGCACCGCGCCCGCCTGCGCCGGATTGATCGGCTCCAGGGTGTTCAGGTCATCGGGCTGCGCCAGCACGTTGATCCCGCTCGAATGGCGGAGCATGTTCATGTGGAGCGCGGCCGAGTCGATTCGGGGCGCCCGAAGGAGATCCGACATCGACCGCTCGGCCTTCATGCCGAGGAGGTGCGCCGCGCCACCGGTCTGGGCGTCGAAGTCGGCAAGCGCCGTCTCTACGCCGAGGTGCGCCTTGACGGTCACCGCGAGGTTGGCCGCGACGGTCGTCGTTCCGACGCCGCCTTTGGTGCTGAAAAGGGTCACGATCGAGCGCGCTCGGGTACCCGATGCGGAACGGGCGGCGCCGCTCCGCGAGACACGCTCGACCGCTTCCTGGAGAAGCGCCCGGTCGAGCGGCTTCTTCAGGACCTCCTGAGCGCCGGCGCGAATGGCCCGGAGGAGGAGTTGCGGATCCAAGGAGTTCGAGAGCAGAAAGAGCGCCGAGTCCGGGGCGTCCATCTTGAAGTTACCCGCGGCGGTCAGCGCTTCCTCGTAGGCTTCGGGCAGATCCAGAATCACGATGCGAGGACGCCGTTGCAGCGCCAGGAGGAGACCGCTTCG
>DATEND010000251.1:0-5552 GCA_035275245.1 Candidatus Eiseniibacteriota bacterium | reverse complement strand
GAACGCCGTTTGATCCGAAGATTCCGTTCATGTAGTGCTCCTCCTGCGTTTCGCGCCGGGACCGTTGCCGCGATGTGCGACCCGTCCGCGTGCGGCGTTCCTCGCTACGCGAGCCAGCGCGCGAGCCAGTCGCGCACTTCTCGGTTCCACACGATCGAGTTGCGCGGCTTCAGGACCCAATGGTTCTCATCGGGGAAGAAGAGGAGCCGCGCGTCGATTCCCTTGGCCTTGTAGATGTTGTAGGCGGCGAGCGCCTGCGTATGCGGAACCCGGTAGTCCCGCTCGCCGTGAATGATCAGCATGGGCGACGTGAATCCGCGCGCGAAGCGAGCCGGATTCCAGCGGTCGATCGCGTCGATCCGATCCCAGGGTTCCCCGCCGTAGGCCTGGTGGCGGCCCTGCGTCACGTCGCTCGCGTATTCGGCGAGGAGGTCGAAGACGCCCGCGTGATTGACGAGGCACCGGAAGCGATCGGTGTTTCCCGCGATCCAGCAGACGAGATATCCGCCGTAGCTGCCGCCGGCCGCGGCCATCCGCTTCTCGTCGACGAATCCCGTCTCGATCAGCGCGTCCGTCCCTTTCATAATATCCGTGAACGGCTTGTCGCCGTGGCCGCCCTGGATGCACGCCGCGAACGTCTGGCCCCACGAGGTCGAGCCGTGGAAGTTCACGGTCGCCACGACGTACCCGCTCGCCGCGAAGAGGTGCGGATTCCAGCGGTAGTGGAAATTGTCGCCCGAAGTAGCGTGCGGCCCCCCATGGATGACGTGCACCAGCGGCCACTTCTTCGCGGGGTCGAAGCCGGGCGGCATCGTGACGAACATCTGCACGGGGTCGCCGTCCGCGCCCTCGAAGGTCATCTCGCGCACTTCGCCGAACGCGATCTCCTCGATGAGCGGATCGTTGAATCCGGTGTGTCTGCGGAAGTCCGCGCCGTCCGCGCGGCACGAGGCCGACTCGGCCGGACGCGAGAGGAATTGGTGCGTGAAGTAGAGGCGCCCGTCGCGTCCGGCGCGCAGTCCCGAGACGGTCCCTTCGTCGTGGATCCGTTTGGGGGCCGTTCCCGCCTGCGCCGTGAGCGTGTCCATCCGGAATAGCGCGACCCGCGCGCGGTCTTCGCACTCGATGATCAGCGAGCCGTCGGCGGCGAACTCCCAGGCCGCCGGAGAGCGGTCCCACGCATCGGTCAGGATCGTGTGGGCTCCCGTGGCGCGGTCGTAGCGAATCAGACGGATCCGGTCCGCGTAGAAGTAGGGATCGCGCTGCGCGCCGTAGACGATCGCCGAGCCGTCCGGCGCGTAGCGCGGGCGGTGCATGTCGGCGGGGGCCTCCGCGGGCGTCCCCTCGGGCGTGAGGCAGCGAACCGCGCCCTTGCCGGAGGTGGGCACGGTGAAGATCGCCCATCGGAGGAGCCGGTGCGGCGACTCGCTCGAGTTCGCGGCGAACACGACCTCGGAGCCGTCCGGTGCCAGGTCATACTGTCCGGCGGGCTCCATGAAGTCGAACCAGCCTGTTCCATCGGGCGTCAAGTCGGTGAGCGCACGCGACTCGAGGTCGAGCACGAACAGGTGCGGGCGCTCGCCCCCCGTGAGCCACCGATCCCAGAATCGGTAGAGCCGATCCTCGGTGACGTGCGCCTTGACCGGATCCTTGGCGCGCGTTTCGAGGAGCGACTTCGTCCCCGCGGCCGTCGGCGCCTCGCCGAGGAGGTACGCGCCGAAGAGGACGCGCCGCCCGTCCGGGAACCAGCGGGGATCGAAGACGCCGAGGGGAAGGTCGGTCAACCGCTCGGCTTCTCCGCCGTCGAGCGGGAGAATGTGGAGTTGGGGCTTCTCTTCGCCGTTGGCCCTCGTGAAGAGGATCCGCTTTCCATCGGGCGAGAAGGACGGTTCGGCGGACGTAAGGTCCTCGGCGGTCAAGGCGCGCGGTTCGCCCTCCCCGGTCGGGACGAACCAGAGGCGCGTTCGCCCCTTGTTTTGCTCCATGTCGTAGGTGGTGACGGGTACGACGACGGCGCGCCCGTCGGGCGCGGGAGCGCCGGGCTGAACGCGCTGGATCCTCCATAGGTCCTCCGCCGTGAAGCGTCGGCCCTGGGGACGGGCCGCGGCGTAGAGAACCGACGAGGCCCCTGTCGATTGTTGTTCGGCGAGATGCAAGGCGTCCTCCGAAATGCGGGCGGGACCTCCCTCCGCACGCGCGCCGCGCGGGGAGGGCAATCCGCTGGAACTAAGGATGATACGCCCTCGCCGCTGCCGATTCCAGGAGTTTGGGAATCAGGCGGGCTTCGGCGCCGGGGGCGGGAGCGCGCGCGCTTCGACGGCAGAGTCGAAGCCGCACTTGTTATGGGTTCCGTCGCAGAACGGCTTGTTCGACGACTCGCCGCACCGGCAGAGCGAGATGACGGTCCGGCCCGCGAGGTCGAACGGCTTCCCGTCCTGGTCGACCACCGTGAAGTCCCCTTCGATTCGCACCGGGCCGTTGTTCCGGATGGTGACTTTCGCGGACATCGTTCCTCCTGGGAAGCTCTCGGCACGTGCGCCGCGAGGGGCGGCTTCTCCGCCGGGACAAGACAGTATATACTTCGTGACCGTTCGCGGCACGCAGCATCGTCCGCGCCCGCCGATACCGTCTCCCCTGCCCGCGAGGATCATCGCCACATGGCGCCACAGTTCATCTTCACGATGTACAAAGTCAGCAAGGTCTATCCGCCCAACAAGGAAGTGCTGAAAGACATTTCCCTGTCGTTCTATCCCGGCGCCAAGATCGGTGTCTTGGGCCTGAACGGGGCCGGCAAGTCGACGCTCCTACGTATCATGGCAGGCGTCGAGGACGGCTACATGGGCGAGGCGCGCGCCGCCAAGGGCATCAAGATCGGCTTTCTCTCGCAGGAGCCATTACTCGACGAATCGAAGGATGTCCTGGGGAACGTCATGGAGGGCGTCGCGGGGACGAAGGCGCTCCTCGACCGGTTCAACGAGCTGAACCTCCGGCTCGGCGAGGATCTCGACGCCGACGCCATGGAGCAGACGATGGAGGAGCATGGGCGGGTGATGGCCGAGATCGAGGCCAAGAACGCCTGGGAGCTCGACCGAACCATCGAGATCGCCATGGATGCCCTTCGCGTCCCGCCGGGCGACACGAACGTGAAGACCCTCTCCGGCGGAGAGCGACGCCGCGTGGCGCTCTGCCGGCTCTTGCTTTCGAGCCCCGACATGCTGCTCCTGGACGAGCCGACGAACCATCTGGACGCGGAATCGGTGGCGTGGCTCGAGCGCTTCCTCAAGGAGTTCGCCGGCACGGTCGTCGCGGTCACGCACGATCGCTACTTCCTGGACAACGTGGCCGGCTGGATCCTGGAGCTCGACCGCGGGCGTGGAATTCCCTGGGAGGGGAACTACTCGTCCTGGCTCGACCAGAAGCAGGCGCGCCTCGCCCTCGAGGAAAAGCAGGAGTCGGCGCGGCAGCGCACGCTTCAGCGCGAGCTGGAGTGGATCCGGCTCTCGCCGCGCGCCCGCCAGGCGAAGAGCAAGGCGCGCGTCACGGCGTACGAGCGGCTCTTGAGCGAGGACGCCGAGAAGCGGACCGAACGGCTCGAAATCTCGATTCCGCCCGGACCCCGGCTCGGCAACCTGGTCGTCGAGGCGAAGGAGTTGGTCAAGGGATACGGCGATCGAGTCCTCATCGACGGGCTTTCGTTCTCGTTACCGCCCGGGGGGATCGTCGGCGTGATCGGACCGAACGGCGCGGGCAAGACGACCCTCTTCCGCATGATCTCGGGAGGCGAGAAGGCGGACGGCGGATCGCTCCGCCTGGGCGACACGGTCTCGCTCGCGTACGTGGATCAGTCGCGCGACGCGCTCGACGGCTCGAAAACGGTTTGGGAGGAGATCTCGGGCGGCGAGGACCTCCTGAAGATGGGCACGCGCGAGATTCCATCGCGATCGTACGTCGCGGCGTTCAACTTCAAGGGCGCGGACCAGCAAAAGCCCGTGAAGAACCTGTCCGGCGGCGAGCGGAATCGCGTGCACCTGGCGAAGCTCCTCCGCTCCTGCGGGAACCTCCTCCTCCTCGACGAGCCGACGAACGACCTGGACGTCGATACGCTCCGCGCCTTGGAGGAAGCGATCCTCGAGTTCGCGGGATGCGTAGTCGTGATCTCGCACGACCGATGGTTCCTCGACCGAATCGCGACGCACATGATCGCCTTCGAGGACGACGGGAGCGTCGTGTGGTTCGAGGGGAACTTCCAGGACTACGAGGCCAACCGGCACATGCGGCTCGGATCCGCCGCGGACCAACCCCACCGCCTCAAGTACAAGAAGCTGGTCCGCTAGCCGGCACGCGCAATCCCATGCGCCACAAACGGGTGGCCGCCATCCGATTTTGCTTGCGCGCCGTGTATCATTATGATATCATATCAGTATCACGTTTGAAGATCGCAGCAGGCTCTCTACGCGGAGGAACGAACATGACCACCGAACGCCCCACGACGGCGCTGGGAGGCGCCCTCGGACTGACGGTCTGCCTTTTCTTCGTCGTGGCGACGATTCTCTCGATCGCGAGCGCGGTCCGAAGCGACCAGCCCATACTCCTGCTCTACGTTACGCTGCCGTGCGTGATCCTCGCGTTCCTCTCGGGCGCGGGACTCTTCACGGTCCAGCCGAATCAGGCGGTCGTGCTCATCCTCTTTGGGACCTACGTCGGCACCGTGCGGCAAAGCGGCTGGTGGTGGACCAACCCGTTCAACACGCGCAAGCGGATCTCGCTTCGCGTGCGGAGCCTGAACGGCCACACCATCAAGGTGAACGATCAGACCGGCAACCCGGTCGAGATCGCCGCGGTCGTGGTCTGGAAGGTTCGCGAGACCGCGCAGGCCGCGTTCGACGTCGAGGATTACGAAGCGTTCGTGACGGTGCAGAGCGAGACCGCGGTGCGCCATCTGGCCACCGAATACTCCTATGACGACGTGGACCACGACGCGATCTCGCTTCGCGGGAATACCGACAAGGTGTCCGAGTTCCTCCGGGCCGAGCTGCAAGAAAGGCTGCGGCAGGCGGGCGTCGAGGTGCTCGAGGCACGTCTCAGTCATCTCGCGTACGCGCCCGAGATCGCGGGAGCCATGCTGCAGCGGCAGCAGGCGGGGGCCATCATCGCGGCGCGCCAGCGGATCGTCGACGGCGCCGTCGGCATGGTCGAAATGGCGTTGGAGCGGCTCGCGAGAAACAGGATCGTGGACCTCGATCCCGAGCGGAAGGCGGCCATGGTATCGAACCTGCTCGTGGTTCTCTGCGGAGAACGGGCCGCAACGCCCGTCCTGAACGCGGGCACGTTGCACAACTAGGCGGAGACGGTGGCTACGCGGAAAGCATTCCTGCTCCGGATCGATCCGGATCTGTGGAACGCCCTTGAAGCGTGGGCCGCCGACGAATTGCGAAGCGTGAACGGGCAGATCGAGTACGTGCTCGCGCGCGCGGTGAAGGATGCGGGGCGTGGACGGCGGCTCCGCCCGCGAGAGGAAACGAAACGGCCGGACCCCGAGAAGGGTCCGGCCG
>DATEND010000250.1:0-4893 GCA_035275245.1 Candidatus Eiseniibacteriota bacterium | reverse complement strand
CCGAGCTCAAGGCGCGGCTCCTGGAGCGTCGCGATCCGGCGTCGCTCGCCGCGTGGGCCGCCGAATACTGCGCCTCCCCGGAGATCGCCCGCCTCGAACCCGTGTCGCGCGCCGCCGAGCAGCTGTGGGCCGCGCGCATTGGCCTAACCGGCGACCCGGCCGGCAGCGAGCGCAAGATTCTCCGCGGCATCGTCGATCGACTCGAGGGATGCCCGCTCGACTCGATCGCGGTGAAGCGGGCGCTGATCGGCCTGACCAAGGTGGGCGTCGTCGTTCCGCTCTCGGGGCGGTTCGAGCGCTACGGGGAGACGTTCGTGAACGGGCTTCGCGTCGCGATCGAGGAGCACGACCGGGAGTACGCGCCCGCCGTGTCGCTCGTGCTCTACGACTCGGAGGGGGATCCCCTCGTGGGAGCCCGAAAGGCCCGGTGGCTACTCAAAGACCACGGCGTGTCGCTTCTGATCGGCGAGCTCTTCACCGCGGGAACCGCGCCGCTCGCCGCCGCGACGCAGGTCGTCGGCGCGGTGCTCCTGTCGCCCTCCGCCACGAACGAGCGCCTCGCCACGCTCGGGGAGGGCGTCTTCCAGCTGCACGTCGGCCAGACGGCGCTCGCGGGCGCCCTGGCGCGGTACGTGAAGGGAACCCATCCGCGTCCGTCCGTCGCGATTCTCGCCGGGGACAGCGTGGACGACTCGCTCGCGGTGCGCTCCCTGACGGCGGCCTGCGCCGCCGCATCCCTTCCGGTCGCGGGCGTCGAGCGCGTGGGCGAGGGAACGGTGGACGTTCGAAAGCAGCTCGGCGCGCTCAAGGCCAAGAAGGGCACCGCGCTCGTGATCGTGGGGCCGCCGCGCCTGGTCGGCGTCGCCGCGCCGCAGATCACGGCGGCGTGGCCCGGCGTCGTCGTCGCGGGCTTCGAGTCGCTGGATCCCGAGGGGCTCTCGCGCGAGGCGCGCGAGGCGCTGGAGGGCGCCTCGTTCTTCGCTCCGGACTACGCGCTCCTGGGCGCGCAGCGAGACTCCTTCGCCTTGACGTACGAACGCGTGTTCAAGCAGAAGCCGACGCGGATGTCGGTGCGCGGCTACCTCGTCGGGCTCGCGGTGACGCGCGCCCTCCAGACGGGATGCGTCAACGCCGCGCAATTGCGCGAGGTGTTGCGCGGACAGCTTCTCGACTCCGACGAGGGGCGCGCGCTCCGCGCTCTTCGGCCGTCGGTTCCGGCGGAACCCGAGCGACTCGTCATTCGAACCGGACGCGCGGTGCCTCCCGAGACCAAGAACTGACCGGGAACTCCTTGAAAGCGGTGCCGGCTTCGAGTACGTTTCCGCGGGGAGTTCCGCCATGGAAACCCCCTGCGATTTCAAACACTTACGCGATGGAGGATCGCTCATGAAGCGCATCGGAACCGCGGTTGCCGGGGCGGCGGCCCTCGCCCTGATCCCAATACTCCTTCTTTCGATCGGGTGCGCCAAGCGTGCCGACGAGATCGTCATCGGCGAGTACGGCTCGCTGACGGGGACGACCGCCACGTTCGGCATCTCGACCAAGAACGGCATCGAGCTCTACATGGATGGAATGAACGCCGCGGGGGGCATCGGCGGAACGAAGGTGCGGGTCATCGTGGAGGACGATCAGTCCCGTCCCGAGGAAGCGGCCACGGCCGTCTCGAAGCTGATCGATCAGGACGGCGTGATCGCCGTCTTGGGTGAGGTCGCTTCCAGCCGCAGCATGGCGGCGGCGCCGGCGTGCCAGAACGCGGGCGTTCCGATGATCTCGCCCTCCTCGACGAACCCGAAGGTCACCGAGATCGGCGATCACATCTTCCGGGTCTGCTACATCGACCCGTTCCAGGGCATGGTGATCGCGAAGTTCGCGAAGTCGACGCTCGGTTTGAACCGCGCGGCGATCCTGCGCGACAACAAGAACGACTACTCGGTCGGTCTCGCGAACTACTTCGCGGAAGCGTACAAGGCGCTGGGCGGCACGATCGTCGCCGACGAGGCGTACGCCGAAGGGGATCAGGACTTCAAGGCCCAGCTCACGGTGCTTCGGGCGAAGAAGCCGCAGTTCATCATGGTGCCCGGCTATTACACCGAAGTCGGACTGATCGCCCGCCAGGCGCGCGAGCTCGGGATCGTAGCGCCGATGCTCGGCGGCGACGGCTGGGTTTCGGACCGCCTCCTCGAGATCGCGCAGGACGCCCTGAACGGCTCCTATTTCGTGAACCACTACTGGGAGAACGACACCAATCCCGCGATCCAGAAGTTCGTGACCGAATTCCGCGCCCGGTACAAGGCAACCCCGGACGGGCTCGCCGCGCTGGGATACGACGCCGCCGGCGTTCTCGTGAACGCCCTGAAGCGGCTTCGCGAGGAGGACCCGAAGGCGTTCAATGCGCTCAAGGGCCCGCGGGGCGACGCGCAGACGGCGGCGCGCGCCAAGCTCCGCGACCTGATCGCCTCCACGAAGGACTTCCCGGGCGTGACCGGACGCATCACGCTCGACGCGGCGCGGAACGCGGTGAAGCCGGCGGTGTTCCTGGGCATCAAGAACCGCCAGTACGAGTTCGTCGCCGCGGTCGAGCCCTAGGCCGGACCCACCGCCGAGCCACGTGCAGGAACTCCTCCAGCAGCTCGCGAACGGCATCGCCTGGGGGAGCATCTACGCCCTGATCGCGCTGGGCTACACCATGGTGTACGGCATCCTGCGCCTCATCAACTTCGCGCACGGCGACGTCTACATGGTGGGGGCCTTCACGGCCTACTTCAGCGCCCGCGCGCTGGGCGCCGGGGGCGTGGACCCGTCGCCCGCGTACGCGCTCCTCGTTCTCGTGATCGCGATGGCGGCCTGCGCCGTTCTGGGCGTGCTGATCGAATTCTTCGCCTATCGCCCCGTGCGCCGCTCCTCGAGGCTTACCGCGCTCATCACGGCGATCGGCGTCTCGCTCCTGCTCGAGAACCTCGGCATCCGGATCTTCGGTGCCGATCCGAAGTTCTTCCCGCAGCTCGTCCCGCCGCGGAACATCACGCTGACGGAGGGCGTGGTGGTGACCAATCACCAAGTCACGGTCGTGGTCGTGTCGATGGCGCTGATGGTCGGGCTGACCCTGTTCATCACGCGCACTCGAACCGGAAAGGCGATGCGCGCCGTGGCCTTCCACCGGGACGCCGCAAGCCTGATGGGCATCCCGGTGAACCGGATCATCACGATCACGTTCGCCATCGGCTCCGCCCTTGCGGCCGCCGCCGGCGTCCTGGTCGGGCTCACCAATCCGAAGATCGAGCCCCTGATGGGAATCATGCCGGGCGTGAAGGCGTTCGTCGCGGCGGTGCTGGGCGGGATCGGGAGCATTCCCGGCGCGGTGATCGGCGGCCTGACCATGGGCGTGTCCGAGTACCTCGTGGTCGGCTACGTCTCCTCGACGTTTCGGGACGCGATCGCGTTCATCATCCTGATTCTGGTCCTGCTCATCAAGCCGACCGGGCTCTTGGGCCGGAACGTGGCGGAAAAGGTCTAGCGTGACGCGGCGCCTCGTTCTGGGCGCGGCGATCCTCGGCGCCGTGTTCCTGCTGGACCGTGCCTTGGTCCAGGGGATGAACCCGTACATCTACCGCATCCTGGTTCTCTGCGGGCTCAACGTAATCCTGGCGATGAGCCTGAACTTGGTCAACGGCGTGACCGGCCAGTTTTCCATCGGCCACGCCGGCTTCATGGCCGTCGGGGCCTACACGTCGGCCGCGTTCACCGTGTACGCCACGCCCCGGCTCTTCGGCGTGGAACCGGGCGCGAGCGCCGGCGCGGCGGCCGGCCCCTTCCTGCTCGCGATCCTGATCGGCGGCATTCTCGCCGCGGTCGCGGGCATTTTGGTCGGGCTCCCCTCCATGCGGCTTCGCGGCGACTATCTCGCGATCGTCACGCTGGGATTCGGCGAGATCATTCGCGTCGCCATCCTGAACATCGATTCGGTCGGCGGCGCGCGCGGCTTCGCGGGCGTGCCGCAGCGTGCGAATCTGGGATGGGTCGCCGCGTTCTGCGTCATCACCTTTTTCGTGATCCGAAATCTGATCCGCTCCTACCATGGCCGCGCCCTCCTCGCGATCCGCGAGGACGAAATCGCGGCGGAAGCGCTCGGCGTGCCGACCACGCGATACAAGGTGGCCGCCTTCACGATCTCGGCCTTCTTCGCGGGCGTCGCGGGCGCCCTCTTCTCGCACTACACGTACCTGCACACCAACTCCTTCACCTTCATGAAGTCGATCGAGGTCATCGTGATGGTGGTCTTGGGCGGAATGGGCAGCCTGACGGGTTCGATCGTCGGCGCCACGCTCCTGACCGCGCTGCCCGAAGCGCTCCGCTTCGCGAGCGCCGATCGCCTGATCATCTACTCGGCGCTCCTGATCGTGCTGATGATCACCCGTCCCCAGGGGTTGATGGGCCACCGCGAGTTCTCGCTCGCGCCCCTGGCCCGCCGGCTTAGAGGCCGGGCCAAGGGGTCGGCCCCGGGGTCCGCCGGCCCGTGAGCGCGCTCCTTTCGCTCGTCCAGGTCACGTGCGCCTTCGGCGGCCTGAAGGCGGTTTCCGATCTCGATCTGAACCTGGAGCCCGGGGTCCTGGCCGGGCTCATCGGGCCGAACGGCGCGGGGAAGACGACGGTCTTCAATCTCATCACGGGCGTCTACGCGCCGACCGAGGGCCGAATCCTTCTCGGCGGCAAGCAAATCCAGGGCAAGCTGACGAGCGACATCGCGAGTCACGGCGTCGCGCGAACGTTCCAGAACCCGCGCCTCTTCGCCGAGCTGACCTGCCTCGACAACGTTCGGATCGCCTGCCACCTTCACTGCGGCGCCACCATGCTGGACTCGGTCGTCCACACGCCACGGGCGGAGAAGGAAGAGCG
>DATEND010000249.1:0-2464 GCA_035275245.1 Candidatus Eiseniibacteriota bacterium | reverse complement strand
CGCACCCGAGCCGGAGCTTGCGCTCCTCGACGGAGCATTTCAAGTGGCGCTGCTTTGGCAGCTCGAGACTGCTCCCCTCGATGGCCTCCCCATCCCATTCTCGATCGAACGCCTGACCGTCTACCGCGCGCTGTCCGCGGGGTGCTCCGTCGTGGTCACCGCGATGGCCGAAGGAGCCGGCTCGGCGCGGACCACCGCGGTCACCATCGCCGATGCCCAAGGGCGCGTGTGCCTGCGCGTCTCCGGCTTCACCGCTCTCGTGCACCGACCGAAGCAGCACCCGGCGTGCCTCTTCGCCAAGCGCGTCGCCGAGGTGGGGCCAGCGGATCGAGCCGACGGACGCCGCGCCGAAGGCCCGCGCCCATCGGCATGCGTGTTCGGTTCGGACACGCTCCTGCGCGCGATCGGCGCGCCGATCGATGTCCACAAACCCCCGCCCGGCGGCGCCGTCGCCCGCGGTGCAGCGCCGTTCGCGGTCATCGTGGAGACGGGGCGCGAGGGCTGGGAGACGGATCTCGAACACGCTTCGAACATTGCCAAAGCGCTGATGCAGCAGGCCGCGCCAGAGCCGGTCCGGCTTCTCTTGGTGCGCCTCGTCTCGCCGGAGCAATCGCCCGACGCGCTTGCGCTCGGGTCGGCCCTCGGGGCGTTCAACCGCTCGCTGCGCCTGGAAGATCCGCGTCTGCATGTATCGGCGGTGGGCTTTCGCGTTGCCGCAGGCGGCGGTTGGTTCGAGCCGGGGCTCGCGAACGCGCTCGCCCGCCTCGTTCGTAGCGAGGACGTCGCGCCGGAAATCGAGATCGACCTCGCCACGGGGCGAATCGCAACGCTCCAAGTCGCACCGATTCAGGCTCCGGCAGCCCCCGCGCCCTATCGCGAGCAGGGCGTCTATCTCGTAACCGGCGGCTTGGGTGGCGTGGGACGGCTGATCGCCGCGGACCTCGCGGCTCGATACCACGCGCGCGTGGTCGTGTGCGGCCGCTCCCTGCTCGATGCGAGCACCCAGGCCCTGCTCGCGGAGCTTCGCGCGACGGGCGGCGAGGGGGAGATCGTCTATTTGGCCGCGGACGTCGCCGATCAATCCGCCGTCCGCGTGCTGCTCGACGCCGTCCGATCCCGATTCGGCCGCATCGACGGCGTCTTTCACGGCGCCGGCGTGCTCCGCGATGGTTTGCTTGCGTACGCGAGCCCCGACAAGCTGCTGGAGGTCGTTCAGCCGAAGGTCCTGGGCGCCTACTTCCTCGATATCGAGACCCGGTCCGACGCGCTGGACTTCTTCGTGCTCTTTTCGTCGCTGGTGGCGACCACCGGAAACGCCGGTCAATCGGCCTACGCCTTCGCGAACGGATGGCTCGAAGGCTTTGCTCGAGCTCGCGTCGCTGAGCGACGCGAGGGGCGGCGCCAGGGGATCACCGTCGCCGTGGGCTTCGGACCTTGGCGAAGCCAGGGCATGAAACTGCCCCCAGCAGTCGAAAAGCGTTTGGCCGAACGCCATGGGCTCTCGGTCTTCGATGCCTCCGGAGGCGTAATCGCGCTCCAGCGCGCGATTGCGACCGGAGAGCCCAACGTGATCGTCGCCTCCGGCGACGCCGTTCGTCTCGGCGAATGGCTCTGCCGCGGAACCGAGAGAAGAGAACGCGAGACAGGAGAACAGCCGATGCCGAACCAAGACATCAGAGCCCGCGCCATGGATCTCATCGTTTCGGCCATCGCAGAGGAGGCCAAGCTCCAACCGAACGAGATCGACCGTACCGCGCGCTTCGAGGACTACGGCATCGACTCGATGATGATCATGTCGCTGACCGAGCGCCTGGAGGAGTCTCTCGGGGCACTGCCCAAGACGCTGTTCTTCGAACACCGTACGGTAGCCGAGCTGGCCGATCATCTGGCGCGCGTTCACGCGGCCTCGCTCGCGGGCAAGGCGCCGAGTCCCGCCGCCGCCCATGACCATGAGCATGCGGCATCCGCTCCGAAAGCAGCGATTCCCGCCCCGAAGACGCAAGTGAGTGTTTCTAGCTCATCCACTCCAGCCGAGAGCGCACAAATGACCATTTCGAAAGCAGACGAAGACATTGCCATCATCGGGGTGCACGGCCGCTTTGCGGAGTCCGACGACCTCGATGAGTTTTGGGAGAACCTCAAGACCGGCCGCGATTGCATTTCAGAGGTGCCGCCGGAGCGGTGGGATCACCACCTCGTGGTCCCGCCCGGGGACGAGAGCGTCGGTCTTTCGTCTGGGTTTCGCTGGGGCGGTTTCTTGCGCGATGCGTTCGCCTTCGACCCGCGATTTTTTCGGATGTCCAAGCGTGAAGCCGAAATGATCGATCCGCAGGAGCGGCTCTTTCTGATGAGCGCCTACCACTGTCTAGAGGACGCCGGATACCCTGGGGCAACCTTGGCCGGCGCGGAGGTCGGCGTGTTCGCGGGCGTGATGTGGGGCCAATACGAGATGTGGGGCCTCGAG
>DATEND010000248.1:0-3103 GCA_035275245.1 Candidatus Eiseniibacteriota bacterium | reverse complement strand
GCGTTCGGCCCACCGGCCGAGCAGCCGTCGGCACCGGTTTCCCCGATTTCCTCCGGTTCCCCCAGTTCCAGAGGTCCGGAGGGGTCCCGGGGGCCGGAGCCGGGCCGAGACGGGCGCGGCGGCCGGTCCTACGGCCGGCGGCGCTCCAAGGACCGGCCGGACCGTCGTCCGGGCGGCGGCCGGGAGGCGGGAGAACACCCCGCGACCGGGTCCGGAGGGTCGGAATCGGGCATTTCGGAGCGTTCCGATGCCAATTTTGCAGCGTCCCGCTTGCACACGGAATCGTAGATTGCTATAATCGTAGGTGTCGTCTCGAGATGAGGGGAGGAGGGCCCGTCTGGGCCTTCCTCTGTTCCTTTTTCGGGAGACAACGCCTTGAGCCAGGACATGCAACGCGATCATCGCCTTGCACCATCGATCGGCGCGATCATTTGTCTTCTGGCCGCGCTCGCCGCGACCCCGGCACATGCGTTCTTTCGGCTGACGCCTCCCGAAGATCTCGTCTTCCTCGTTCAATCGGAACTCGCGGAATCCAATGGCGACGGCCACGCCGCGATCGCATGGGCGGAATCGCTGGCGGCCATGGAGCCCGCAACCGGCGCGTTCGCTCACGCGCGCGTCGCGACGCTTCACGAGGGAATGGGCCAGGACGACGAAGCGCTACGGTGGGGCGAATTGGCTCTGGCGCGGGACAGCCTGAACCTCGACGCGGCGATGCTCGTGGCTCGCATGCGTCTCCGCGCGGGCGAGTGCGAGACCGCCGCGCAAGTCCTGACGCCGCCTTTGCGCTCGCTCGGCGCGCCGCCGGAAGCGTACGCACTCCGCGCGCTCGCGCATGAACTCTCGCGGCGGTACGAAGCCGCGCTCGCCGACTTGAAACGCACCGACGTGCTCCTGCCCGACTTCGCGTGGATTGCGACCGGGATCCTGAGCCTGGCGCTCGAGGACGGCCGACTGGAGGAAGCGTATCCTGCTCTCCAGTTGGCCCTGGAGCTCAAACCGGAGGATCCCCGGGTCCTCATGCTGGGGATCACGCTGGCGCAGCGCCTCGAGAACCGCGTGCTCGAGGAAACGCTCCTTCGCGCGCTCGCGATCCTTCCTGATTCGAAGCCGTCCGACGTCGCCGCGTACGCCGCGTTTCTCGCGCGCGCGGGCAAGGGGGGCGCGCTCAAGCAGCTCTCGGAATGGGCCGAGTCAAGAGGGCTCGACGCGGGCGACCTCAGGATCGAGGCGGGTCACCTCCTCGTTCGCCAGGGGCACTACCGCGACGCGCTCGCGCTCGTGAAGCCGCTCAAGAAGGATCCCCGCGCCGTTCCCATTCGCGCTCGGGCGTACGTTTCCCTGGGCGAGGACCGGAGGGCGCTCGAGTCCTACCGGAAGCTGATCCCCGATCGCGGCCTGTCGCGCGAGGAGTCGCTGATCGTGGCGTATCTCGAGATCCGGGTTGGCGACGTGAAACGGGGCGTCGAGACGCTGGAAGGCGCGCGCGCCGGAACGCTCGAGACCACCCGCGAAGTGCTGGCCGCGAGCCTGTGCTACTCTTTGCTCGGTCATCCGGAGGAGGCCGTCGCGCTCATCCGCGAGTCGGCGGCGCGGGGCCTCACGAGTCCGTCGATCTACGAAGAGCTCGGCGCCGCTGCCAGCGTGTTGGGCGACAGCCTCGTGGCGCAGTGGGCGTTCGAGCGGCTCCGCGAACTGGGGAGGGAGACTTCGGAGTGCCTCACCTTCCTTGCCAGAGCCGAGCTCTCCCGGGGCGACCGAGACCAGGCCATTGCCACCTTGGAGCGGGCCGTCCGGATGAATCCCAAGAACGGCCGGGCCCTGACCCTGCTGGGCCGCACCCGCTACGACCGCGGGCAGCTCGAGATGGCGCGCGAGACGCTCCAGCGGGCGGCCGAGTGCCCCGAAACCGTTACCGAAGCAAATCGCGTCTTGGCAAAGGTTTGCCGCAGTCTGAAGCTGGACACGGAGGCGCGCGAAGCGGAATCCCGGGCGCGCTCGAACCGCTCCACCCCCTCCCCGGGACTGAGCCTCTTCCAGGACCGCTAACCGGTACAATCGTAGGAACCTGGCGCTGCAGGACGGGGTATCCGTCGATAACAGGCTATGCCTCGGTACCGCGGAGACCAATGTGCCTATCGAGCCGCTTCGCTTGAAAAAGCTCGACCCGCTTGCGGACTTGAGCGATGAGGACGTCATGGAGCGCTGTGCCGCCGGCTCCGAGGCAGGCTTCCGCACGCTCGTTCAGCGGTATCGCTCGCGGATCATGAATCTGGTCTGTCGGTTCATCAACGACCGGGACCGCGCCGAAGAGATTGCGCAGGAGGTCTTCCTCCGTGTCTTCCGGAATCGGGAGCGCTATCGCAAGAGCGGTAAATTCTCGACATGGATCTTCACGATCGCCGTCAACCTCACGAAAAACGAAATCAGGAGCCGCGTGCGGCATCGCGGCACCTATAGCCTGGACGCCATGGAAGAAGAGACCGGCGGCCAGGGCCTTCCGTTTCCCGATTGGAAGCCGCTCCCCGACCAGGACCTGAATGCGCGGGAAATCCAGCACAAGGTCGCCGAGGCGCTCCGCAAGATCCCCCCGCGGTATCGCGAGGCGGTGGTGCTCCGGGACGTCGAGGGGCTCAGTTACGAAGAGGTGGGCGAGATTCTCCGAATTCCCGGAGGCACGGTGCGCTCGCGGATCAACCGCGCGCGGCTGATGCTGAAGGATCGGCTCAAGCCGCACCTAAATCTGGAGGAGGACGTATGAACTGCCGGTCCGCGGAATCCCTCTACTCCGCCTTCCTCGAGGAGGAGTTGAGCCAGGAAGAGCGACGTTCGATGGAGGCGCACCTCATGGCGTGCCGGCGCTGTTCGGTCGCCGTGAAGGAGCTCAAGCACACGCTCGTCCTCATGAGCGCGCTTCCCTCCGTTGCGACGAGCCCGCACTTCGAGGAAGAGATCTTCGATCGAATCCGGTCGGGCGAGGCGCTTCGGCCGACCCTCATCGAATGGCTCGGCGGTTTCTTCACGCCCGAGCGCCTTCGTCCCGTCTTCCTGGGCGGCGCCGCGGTCTGTGCGATTTGGATCGCCGTGATCGTCACGCGTCCCG
>DATEND010000247.1:0-2500 GCA_035275245.1 Candidatus Eiseniibacteriota bacterium | reverse complement strand
TACGGCCGCGGGCATCACGATCGAGTACCGGGACCCGCACGCGGTCGGCGCCGACCGGATCGCGAACGCCGTCGCGGCGATCGAGAAGTACGGCGCCCCGGTCATCATCGTCGACTTCGGGACGGCGACCACGTTCGACGTGATCTTGAAGGGCGGCCGGTATCGTGGCGGCGTGATCGCTCCGGGAATCCTGACCGGGGCCGAGCAGCTCGTTCGTCGCGCGGCGAGACTCGGCGCGTTCGAGCTCAAGACGCCGAAGCGCGTCGTCGGCCAGAGTACCGAGGAGAGCCTGCAGTCGGGCGTGCTCTACGGCGCGGCGGGCCAGGTCGACGCGATCGTGAAACGGATCGCCGCAGAGGAGCGAATCCGTCCGCGCGTCATCGCGACGGGCGGGCTCGCGAAGGCGATCGCCCCGCACGCGAAGACGATCGAGCGAGCGGACGCGGACCTCACGCTCCACGGCCTTCGTTTGATCCACGAGCGCGTAGGTTCCCGAAGAGCCCGTAACTAACTAGCTTGCAAACGGATGGCCGGGGACTTGCGGGGCTCGCCGGAATCGGGTAGATTCGCATCCGTTAGCACTCTGCACCGTTCAGTGCCAAATCATCACCGCGCCCAGGGGCGCGACAAGGAGGATGAACGAGCATGGCGAAGCAGCTTCTGTTTGATGCGGCGGCCCGGGACGCGCTCCAGCGCGGCGTGGACAAGCTCGCGAACACGGTCAAGGTCACGCTCGGTCCGAAGGGCCGAAACGTGGTGCTCGACAAGAAATTCGGCGCACCCACCGTCACCAACGACGGCGTGACGATCGCGAAGGAGATCGAGCTCGAGAACGCCTACGAAAACATGGGCGCCCAGATGGTGAAGGAAGTCGCCACGAAGACGCAGGACGTCTCGGGCGACGGGACCACCACGGCGACCGTCCTGACCCAGGCGATCGTGCAGCACGGCATCCGCCACGTGGCGGCGGGCGCCAATCCGATGTCGCTCAAGCGCGGCATGGATCGCGCCGTGACGACCATCGTCGCGGATCTGAAGCGGCAGTCGAAGGCGATCAAGACCCCCGCTGAGATCGCGCAGGTCGCGACCATCTCCGCCAACAACGACCCGGAGACCGGCAAGCTGATCGCGGACGCCATGGACAAGGTGGGGAAGGACGGCGTCATCACCGTCGAGGAGGCCAAGAGCCTCGACACCTCGCTCGAGGTCGTCGAGGGCCTCGAGTTCGACCGCGGCTACCTCTCCCCCTACTTCGTGACCGATCCGGAGCGGATGGAGGCGGTGCTCGAGGATTCGATGGTGCTGATCCACGACAAGAAGATCGCCTCGATCAAGGACATCCTCCCGATTCTGGAGAAGGTCGCGCAGACGGGCCGCCCGCTGACGATCATCGCCGAGGACCTGGAAGGCGAGGCGCTCGCGACCCTGGTGGTGAACAAGCTTCGCGGCGTGCTGAGCGTCGCGGCCGTCAAGGCGCCGGGCTTCGGCGACCGGCGGCGGGCCATGCTCGAGGACATCGCGATCATCACCGGCGGCCGCCTGATCACGGAAGAGGCGGGGCTCAAGCTCGAGAACGCGGTCCTGAGCGATTTGGGCAAGGCCAAGCGCGTGGTGATCGACAAGGAAGACACGACGATCATCGAGGGCGCCGGCAAGAAGGCGGACATCAAGGCCCGCGTCGATCAAATCAAGAAGGAGATCGAGGCGTCCACGTCGGATTACGACAAGGAAAAGCTCCAGGAGCGTCTGGCCAAGATCTCGGGCGGCGTCGCCGTGATCCATGTCGGCGCGGCCACGGAGATCGAATTGAAGGAAAAGAAAGCGCGCGTCGAGGACGCCCTGGCGGCCACGAAGTCCGCGGTCGAGGAGGGAATCGTCCCCGGCGGCGGCGTCGCGCTCCTGCGCGCGCAGTCGTCGCTCGCGAAGCTCGAAGCCAAGGGTGACGAGAAGTCGGGCATCGAGATCGTCTCCATGGCGCTCGAATCGCCGACGCGACAGATCGCGATGAACGCGGGAGCCGAGGGCTCGGTGATCGTGGAGCGCGTGAAGGCGCTGAAGGGGCCGAACGGCTACAACGCGGCCACCGGCGAATTCATCGACTTGGTCGAGGCCGGGATCGTCGATCCGACGAAGGTCACCCGGTCGGCGCTCCAGCACGCGGTTTCGATCGCCTCGATGCTTTTGACGACCGAGGCGCTCGTCACCGAGATCCCCGAGGAAAAGGACAATCCGCCGATGCCGGGCGGTGGCGGCATGGGCGGCATGGGGATGGGGATGTAGCCGAGGGTTTCCGCCAGTACGCGGCGGATTCGGGCCCCGGTGGCGATCGCCGCCGGGGCCTTTTGTCTACACCGACCCGCGCGCCCCCGCCGCCGCGAAGATGCGGCCGACGTTCGCCTCGGAGAAGAATTCGGCCGGCGAGGTCACGCCGGCGTTCACGCGGACGAACCCGTCCATCGCCTCCTGATTTCCCTGCATCGCTCCGACGAGTTGCACGAGC
>DATEND010000246.1:0-8758 GCA_035275245.1 Candidatus Eiseniibacteriota bacterium | reverse complement strand
AAGTGCAACCTCACCTGGGAACTTCCGATCAAGGCCCGGGACAAGACCGAGATCGAGTACACCTACAAAGTCTACGTTCGAGGATAACGCCCCGTCCGGCCTACTCGGGCGATCCGTTCAGGTTGCGCGCCGCCATCAGATGGAAAACCGCTTCGTGCCGCCTCGCGAGCGACTCCAGCAGCAATCCAAGGTTGCAGTGGGCGTCGGCGAAGTCGGGATCGCGGAGGATCGCCTGACGGTAGGCGTGGACTGCCTCGTCCTTCCGCCCCACCTCTTCGAGCAGAACCCCGAGGTTGAAATGGGGGGTCGGGTCGTCGGGATCGATCATGGCCGCCTCGCGATAGTGCGGTTCCGCACGGCCCAGCTCGCCGGCCATGTGAAGCAGGCGTCCAAGGTTGATGTGCGCGTCGGTCACGCCTGAGTCCAACTCGAGCGCGCGCTCATAGGCCTCACGCGCTTCTTCGGGAGAGGTCGCCTCCAAATCGCAGCCCGTCTCGTACCAGTCCTCCGCGGTTGGTTCCGTGTCATACGTCGCCTCGGGCGGGCGAGTCTCATCGCTGACGACCAATCGGAGCCGCTCCTCGGCGCGATCCGCGATTTCACTCGCATCGAAATTGAGGAGAAACTGGCCCGAGTCCGGCCGCCAGCGGTCGTTGCCCTCGGTGGCGACCACCTCCTGGCCGTCGGTATGAATCGAAATGCTCGTGAGGGGAATGTCGGAGTCGAGCTGGCCGCGGAGCGAAGCCCAGATGCGGCGGATCCGCCGCATCGGCACGCCGGATTCCAAGAGTCCCTTGGTCGTGCGCAGCAAGAGGAGGTCACGGAAGCCAAAGGAAAGGGGGCCGATCGGCCCCCGTTGCGATGCCACGAAGCCGCCGCGGGCCAAGGCGCGCAGACGGGCTTCGGGAACTCCGACGATGCGTGCCGCCTCGCGCAGGGAGAAGTGCTGATCCAACTGTGACTCCGAGCGTTCGGTCTCCACGCTCATTGGACCACCTCCCTTTGGTCCCGCGTCAGCGCTTGCCGCCTTGGACCTTCTTCTGGCGTGGCGCCGGCTCCTCGGTCCGCCGTGCGCGAGCGGCCGGCTTCTTCTGGAGCGCGGCCGTCTTCGCGCCGCGCTCCTCTTCGTCGTCTCCGCCGGCAGACGGGCGTGAGCCGCGCTTTCCGAGGCTCTGCTTGAGCGCGTCCATCAGGTCGATCACCTGCGCGCGTTGCGCCTGCGGCGCGACCGAGGTCACTTCCTTGCCCTCGACCTTCTGTTCGACCACTCCCAGCACGCGTTCCCGATAATCGTCGTTGTACTTCTCGGGCTTGAACGAGTCGCTCGAGAGCTCCTTGACCAAGCGCTCCGCCAATTCCAACTCGCCCGGCTTGACCTTGGCGTCTTCGCCCTTGTCCACCTCGCCGAAGTCGCGGATCTCATCGGCGAAGTACATGGTGTGCAGCATCAGGCCCTTCCTCGAGGGACGGATGAGAACCAGGTTCTCCTTGCCGCGCATCACGAACTGGGCGAGCGCCACGCGGCCGGATTTGAGCATCGCGTCCGCGAGCAGCCGGTACGCCTTCTCTCCGCCCTTGTCCGGGCCCAGGTAGTAGGTTTTCTCGAAGTAGATCGGATCCACGTCGGCGAGCGGGACGAACTCGGCGATGTCGATCATCTTGGACGCCTCGCCCTCGAGCGCCTTGAGCTCGTCCTCGGTGAACTGAACGTATTGATCCTTGGCGAACTCGTACCCCTTGACCAGAGCGGTTCGGTCGACCACCTCGTTGCACGTGGGGCAGATCAGCTGCTGGCGAATGCGGCCGCCGCACTTCGGGTGGATCTGGTTGAAGGACACGCCGGCCGAGCTGGCGGCCGTGAACATCTTAATGGGGATGGATACCAGGCCGAAGGAGATCGTCCCGGACCCTGTCGAGTGCAGCGGCATTGGAAATCCCTCCAAATGGGGAAGTTGTGCCTAAGGCTAGCACCGTGTTTTACTGTGCTCAACGCTTATGCATCGGCCAACGGCCCCTGGATCGTTAATCCACCCAACATGCCCTCCAGTTCCGGAAGACCCCCCAAGCCGCGCCCCAACAAGCGAATAGCCGACGTGCCTGCGCAAAAACCGGCCGGCGGATCCTCGCCGCTCGACGTGTATCGCCGGAAGCGGGATCCGGGACGCACAACGGAGCCTTTCGGGGGCGGCACGCCCGGCCGCGGTACGCAGGCGCCGGCTCCATTGCAGTCCACCGGCGCGAGGTTCGTCGTGCAGCAGCATTGGGCGCGCAACATGCACTTCGATCTCCGGCTCGAGCTCGAAGGCGTGTTGAAGAGCTGGGCCGTGCCGAAAGGGCCGTCCGTGCGCGCCGAGGAGAAGCGGCTCGCCGTCCACGTCGAGGACCATCCGCTCGAGTACGCGAACTTCGAAGGCGTGATCCCCGCGGGGAACTACGGCGCCGGCTCGGTCATCGTGTGGGATCGGGGGACGTACGGATCGTTCAAGCCGGAGGACATTCGCGAGCAGTACGCGCGCGGCAAGCTCGAACTAGAGCTCTTCGGCCACAAGCTCGGCGGGCGATGGACCCTGGTTCGCATGAGTAAGAGCGAGAAGGAGTGGCTGCTCTTGAAGAAGGTCGACAGCGCGGCCTCGGACCAGGACGTGCTCGAGCGCGCGCCCCGCTCGGTGATCTCCGGCCTCACCGTGCAGGAAATGCGCGACGTGCCGGGCTGGCAGGCCGCGCTCCGCGCGCACGTTGCGAGCCTGAAGGCGCCCCGGGCTGACCTTCGCGCCGACAAGGTACACCACATGCTCGCCACTCCGGCCGAAACGCCGTTCTCGCGCCCGGGTTGGGTGTTCGAGATCAAGTACGACGGCGTTCGCGTCATCGCGGAACGTCGCGGCGAAGAGGTGCGGATGCTTGGCCGAAGCGGAGAGGACATCACCGCGCGCTATCCTGAAATCGCTGCCGGGCTCCAGGGGCTCGTGGCGGAGCGGTTCGTCGTAGACGGCGAGATCGTGGCCTACGACGCATCGGGGCGGCCGAGCTTCGGACGCCTCCAGAAGCGGATGCTCCTCTCCAAGCCGCGGGACATCGCGGCGGCCATGGCGCGCGTCCCGGTGCGCGCGGTGTTCTTCGACTGCTTGGCCCTCGAAGGACACGACTTGAGGCGGCTCGGACTCCTCGAAAGGAAGGATTGTCTGAACCGCATTCTGCCCCCCGCGGGCATCGTCCAGACCAGCGATCACGTCGAGGAGCACGGCGAGGCGTTCTTCGAGGCGGCGAACGAGATGAAGATCGAGGGAATCCTCGCGAAGCGAGCCGACAGTACCTACGTCGGCAAGCGATCGGCAGACTGGGTCAAGATCAAGTGCCAGCGCCGGCAGGAGTTCGTGATCGGCGGCTACGCCGAGCCGCGCGGCAGCGGCCGTCATTTCGGCGCGCTTCACGTCGGCGTATACGAAGGCGGCCAATTGCGGCACGTGACGCGGGTTGGCAGCGGCTTCGACGGCGCCATGCAGGACCGCCTGTGGAAGGAACTCCAGCCGCTTCGTCGAGCGGACTCGCCCTTCGGCACCACGGGGCCGAAGGGGCGCGAGAACCATTGGGTGGAGCCGCGTCTCGTCTGCGAAGTGCGCTTCACCGAGTGGACCTCGGACGGCGGCCTCCGCCACCCGATCTTCCTCGGTCTTCGCACCGACCGGAAGCCCGAGGAGGTCCGGCGCGAGTTGGAGGAGGAGAGGACCGACATGGTCGAAGGCGAGAGCGCCGGACCGGCGAATCCCGCCGGCTCTTCCTCCGCGCCGCCCGTGGAGCCGCCCGCGGCCGAGGAGCCGCGCGAGGTCCGCCTCTCCAACCTGCGCAAGGTCTTCTGGCCGGACGAGGGATACACGAAGGGCGACCTCATCGCGTACTACGACACGGTCGCGCCGCTCATGCTGCGCTACCTGCGCGACCGACCCAGCGTGCTCACCCGCTACCCGGACGGCATCAAGGGGAAGTCGTTCTTCCAAAAGGACGCGCCGGTGTTCATCCCGGGATGGATGCGAACGGAGTCTGTCTACTCGAAGGACTCCGATCGCGAGATCCAATTCTTCGTGATCGACGACGCGGAGTCGCTTCGGTACGTGGCCAACCTGGGCACGATCCCAATCCACATGTGGAGCGCGCGGTCGGGATCGCTCGAGCGGCCCGACTGGTTGGTGATCGACCTCGATCCCAAAGGCGCTCCCTTCGCGCACGTGGTTCAAGTGGCGCGAAGCCTCCACCGAATCTTGGACGAGCTCGAGTTGCCGAGCCACGTGAAGACCTCGGGCGCGACGGGGCTCCACATCCTGATCCCGCTCGGCCGACGGTACACGCACGAGGAGTGCAAGACTTTCGCGCGTGTGTTGGCGTCGCTTACGCTCGAGGCCAATCCCGAGATTTCCACGATGGCGCGCCCGCTTCATGCTCGTGGCGGCAAGGTCTACATCGACTGGGGGCAGAACGGCCACGGCGTTACCATCGTCGCTCCGTACTCGCTCCGGCCGATCCCGGGAGCGCCGGCGTCGTGTCCGCTCAAGTGGAGCGAGGTGAACGCGCGGCTCGACCCGGCGCGTTTCAACATGCGAACATTGCCGAAGCGCTTCGAGAAGATGGACGATCCGCTCGCCGGGATTCTGGGAGAAGGCGTCGACATGGGCGTCGCGATCGGCGCGATCGAGGAGATGATGAAACGAAAGACGCACGGACCGTGAAGCAGAGGAGGGCTGGACCATGAACCATCGAGGTGAGCTTGAGGTATTTCGAGCGACCTGGGACCGCGAGGCGCGGAACGCCGTTCGTGTTCTCGAGGCGCTCCCGCCGGACCAGTACGATTTCCGACCCGATCCGAAAGGGCGCTCGATCGGCGAGATGGCCTGGCACCTGAGCGAAATCGACGCGTGCTTGAGCTTCGGGATTGCGGAGCGGCGGTTCCGCCTCGAGGACGAGCCGCCCGGACTGAAGCGCCCACGTGAGATCGCCCTCCTGGCGCCCGGCTACGAACGCGTACACCAGGAGGCGGTGGCTCGCCTCCAGGGTCTCAAGGAAGAGCATCTCGAGGAGAAGGTCACGTACTTCGACGGCGCGACTTTGACGATACGCGACGTGCTGTGGGACGCGATGCTTCACCACCACATCCATCACCGGGGGCAGCTAGTCTTGCTGTGCCGGATGGCGGGCGGTACGCCGCCGGGCCTCTACGGCCCCAACCGCGAAGCGATGGCAGCGATCGTCGAGAAGATGTCCGCCAAGTAACGAGAGGAGGTTGGGGTCGCTGTGACGGAGCGAGCAGCGGAGAGCGCGGTGGTCGAGGGACGCATCCCCGTGTCGGACGGCGTCGAGGTGTCCTCGCTGCTCCTCAAGCCGGCGCGGGCGAGCGCGCTCTACGTGCTCGCGCACGGCGCCGGGGCCGGAATGCGCTACCCGTTCATGGAATCCATCGCGCGACACCTCGCGGCGCGGGGGATTGGGACACTCCGCTATCAATTCCCGTACTCCGAGCAGGGAGGGCGAAGGCCCGATCCCGAACCCGTGCTCCTCGCCACGGTGCGCGCGGCAGTCGCGGCGGGACAGACGGCCGCGGGCGGACTCCCGCTCCTGGCCGGCGGCAAGTCGATGGGTGGCCGGATGACGTCGCGCGCCGCGGCCGCGGCGCCGCTCCCCGGAGTAAGGGGGATCGTATTCCTCGGCTTTCCGCTCCATCCGGCCGGGCAGCCCGGCGTCTCGCGCGCCGACCATCTCGCTCGGGTCGATCTTCCCATGCTGTTTCTCCAGGGCACGCGCGATACGCTTGCCGACCTGACGTTGCTCCGACCGGTGCTCGAGCGACTGGGGGAGCGCGTCACGTTGCGCGTGATCGAGCACGCGGATCACTCGTTCCACGTCCTGAAGCGGAGCGGCCGCTCCGACGAACAGGTACTCGAAGAACTGGCACGGTCGATTGCCGAATGGCGCGAGGAGCGGACGTGAGCGCCAACGTGCGGATCGGAACGAGCGGCTACTCCTACGCGGAGTGGAAGGGCAACTTTTACCCGGAAAAGATGGCCCCGAAGGACATGCTGCGGTTCTACGCCGGGCGCTTCCCCACGGTCGAGATCAACAACACGTTCTACCGGATGCCCACCGAGAAGATACTGAGTGGCTGGGCCGAGCAGGTGCCGGAGAGCTTCACGTTCGTGATCAAGGCCCCGAAGCGGATCTCGCACGACAAGCGTCTCAAGGAGTGCCGGGATCTCCTGAGCTTTCTGTTTCAGGTGACCGCCACGCTCGCATCGCGGCTCGGGCCGCTCCTGTTCCAGCTTCCGCCGAACTTCAAGAAGGACGTGCCACGGCTCAAGGGCTTCTTCGACGACATGCCGGAGCGCCGCCGCATGGCGTTCGAATTCCGGCACGCCTCCTGGTTCGACGACGAGGTCTTCGAGCTCCTGCGAAGTCAGGGTGCGGCTCTCTGCGTGGCGGACACCGGAGAGGAGCCGGTCGCCCCTCTGGTGGCCACCACGGATTGGGGGTACCTTCGTCTTCGTCGCGAGGAATTCAGCGACGATGAACTCCGCGACTGGGCGAAACGCATTCGCGAGCTGCCGTGGAAGGACGCGTACGTTTTCCTGAAGCATGAGGAAGAGGGAAAGGGCCCGAAGCTGGCGGCCCGCCTGATGGAGTTCTGCCGCGAATAGAACGTACCACGGGGATGGAGACAAGGAGTCGCGGTGAAAGTAGACGCGGGCACGCTGAGGCTTTCGGCCACCGATCTTGCGAATCATCTCGCCTGCCGTCACGTAACCGGGCTGGATCGCGGCGCGGCCGAGGGCCGTTGGAGGCCGCCGGACTGGTTTCGTCCCGAGGCCGCGCTTCTTCGCGAGCGGGGCTTGGAGCACGAGCGCGCGTACGTAGCACGCCTCGAACGCGAGGGACGGCGGATCACGCGGCTCGACGAGGAAGAGGACGGCCGCCGCGCGCTGGAGCGGACGCTGGCCGCGATGTTCGCGGGGGATCCGGTCATCGCTCAGGCGACGCTGGCCGGCGGACGCTGGCTCGGCCGCGCGGATCTCCTGCTTCGCGTGGAGCGGAAGAGTGGGCTCGGCGACTGGTCCTACGAGGCGCTCGACACCAAGCTCGCGCGTGAGACGAAGGCGGGAGCCATTCTCCAGCTCTGCCTCTACTCGGAGCTCTTGGGCCAGATGCAGGGCGTCGTGCCGGAGCGAATGCACGTGGTTCCGCGCCGGCCCGATTTTCCGCTCGAGACCTATCGCGTCGAGGATTACCTCGCGTACTACCGTCTCGTTCGCGGCCGTCTGGAATCCGCGGTGAGCGCGAGCGACGACGCCTCGCCCACGTATCCCGAGCCCGTGCCGCACTGCGACATCTGCCGCTGGTGGCCGAAGTGCGACAAGCAGCGGCGGGGGGACGACCACCTGTCGCTCGTGGCCGGGATCTCGCGGCTCCAGACGCGCGAGCTCCAGTCCCGCGAGGTGGGCACGCTGGCGGCGCTGGCGGCCGAGCCGCTCCCGATCGCGTGGAAACCGGCCCGGGGCGCGAGGGAAGGGTACCGACGCGTCCGCGAGCAGGCGCGCATCCAGCTCGCCGGCCGGACCGCGAGCCGGCCGCTTCACGAGCTGCTTCCGGCAGCACCTGGACACGGGCTCGCCTGCCTGCCCGCTCCCTCGCCGGGCGACTTGTTCCTCGACCTCGAGGCGGATCCCTACGTGGACGACGGCGGCCTCGAGTATCTGTTCGGTTGGGCGGTCGCCGACGCGCCGCCGTCCGGGACCCTGGAGCTCGAAGCGCGCCCGCCCATCTACCACGCCCGCTGGGCGCTCGACCGCGCGGCCGAGCGGCGCGGCTTCGAGGCGCTGATGGACGCGATCCTCGAGCGATGGGCCATCGACCCAAATATGCACGTCTACCACTACGGCGGCTACGAGACGGGCGCGATCAAGCGCCTCATGGGGCGGCACGCCACCCGCGAGGCCGAGGTGGACCGGTTGTTGCGCTCCAGTCGATTCGTGGACCTGCACGCGATCGTGAAACAGGCGCTCCGCGCGAGCGTGGAGGAGTACTCCATCAAACGACTGGAGCCGCTCTACGGCTTCCGTCGCGCGCAATCACTCGACGAAGCGGGCGCCGCGCTCCGCGTGATTCAGCGCGGCCTGGAGCTGGGCTCGGGCGTCGCCTCCGACGACCGGCACGCCAAGATCGTCGAGGCCTACAACCGGGAGGACTGCTTTTCGGCGCGCGCGCTTCGCGACTGGCTCGAGGAGCTGCGCGCGGGCGCGGAGGCTGGGGGCGCCGAGGTCCCACGACCGGTCGAGAGCTCCGGCGATCCGAACGAGGAGATCGGCGAACGGGAACGGCGGACGCGCGAGCTTGCGGCGCGCCTGCTCGCGGGGATTCCGGAGAACGCCGAGGACCGCTCGGAGGCGGACCAGGCGGTCTGGCTGCTCGCGCACATGCTCGACTTTCATCGGCGCGAGGAGAAGGCGCCCTGGTGGGACTACTTCCGCTTGCGCGAGCTTCCGGACGAGGATCTGCTCGACGAGACGGCGGCGCTCGCGGGGCTTGAGTTCGCGGAACGGCTGGCGGCGAGCGGCCGCATGCCGGTGGATCGATATCGCTTCCCCGCGCAGGAGACGAGCATCCGCGAGGGTGACAAGCTCCACCTGCCGCTCCCCGACGGCCGGGAGTTCGGCGACGTCGTGAACATCGATCTCTACGCGCATAGCGTCGACATCAAGAAGCGGGGCGCGTGCGCGGA
>DATEND010000245.1:0-4120 GCA_035275245.1 Candidatus Eiseniibacteriota bacterium | reverse complement strand
CTTCTCCCCGCGGAGCAAGCGGTCGAGTTCCGCGGCCTGTCGATGGGGGAGAAGGAAGTTCGCATGGAGCGCGCCTGGCGCGAGACGGACCCTTCGCCCGAAACCGGCGAGAACGAAGTGCGTCTGGAATTCCTGAAACGTGTCGAGATCGCGAACGCCCGGTACACGATCTTCGGGCCCGGCATGCTGAGCGATCGCGGTCGCGTCTACATTCGATACGGCGAGCCCGACGAAACGAAGGTCGAGCGACTGCCGGTCGCGGATAAAACCCTCGGCTACGCCCTGGGCGATCAAATCCCGAAATCGTCCCGCGACGCCCTCACCAAGACCGAGACGGGCGCGCCCGATTTCCGACCCTACGAGATCTGGACGTACAATTTACGCGGCCGCGAAATCGGAAAGCACTACGGCATGAGCGAGATCAACTCGGGAATGAAGTTCGTCTTCGTGGACGATCACGGGTACGGCGAGTACACGCTCCGTTATTCCTCGACGAGCGGCATGCATTGACCGGGTCGTCCCGGCTTCGCTCGCGCTTGGCCGCATTCCGTAGACCTTGACTTCGCGCTCCCGCCCCACTACACTCCATCGCTCTAAGTCGCTTCCATAGAATGACTTAATCTAATTCGAGCGAGGGTTCGAACCGACGCCATGCGGATCGGAGTGTTGACCGGAGGGGGCGACTGTCCGGGGTTGAACGCGGTCATCCGCGCGGTCGTTCAGCGAGCGATCCGCGGCTACCGTTGGGAGGTCGCCGGCGTTCGTCACGGATGGCGCGGCCTCCTGATCGACGAGGTCGAGCCGCTCGATCTGTCGCGGATCTCGGGAATCCTTCCGCGCGGGGGCACGATCCTCGGCACGTCGCGGACGAATCCCTTCAAGGAGCCCGACGGTCCGGCACGGATTCAGTCGTCGATGAAGACGCACGGGCTGGACGCATTGATCGCGATCGGAGGGGAGGACACCCTCGGCGCCGCGAACCAATTGGCTCAGGGCGGCCTGCCGGTGGTGGGCGTCCCCAAGACGATCGACAACGACGTGAACGGAACCGACGTCACGTTCGGTTTCGATACGGCGCTGTCCACCGCGACGGAGGCGATCGATCGCCTCCACACGACGGCGGAATCCCACGATCGGGTGATGGTCGTGGAAGTCATGGGGCGGCACGCTGGGTGGATCGCGCTCTACTCGGGCATCGCGGGCGGTGCCGACATGATGCTCCTGCCCGAGTTTCCGGTAACGCTCGGCGAAGTCTGCGACGTCGTGCGACGCCGCCACGAGCGTGGGAAGAGCTTCAGCATCATCGTCGTCGCCGAGGGTGCCAACCTGCGCGATGGCGCGGTGGAGCCGAAGAAGGCGGACGGATCGAAGCACGACGCGTTCGGCCACGTCCGCCTGGGCGGCATCGGAGCCTGGCTCGCCGAGAAGATCGAGGAAGAGACGGGATTCGAGACCCGATACACGATCCTCGGCCACATCCAGCGCGGCGGCACGCCGACCGCGTTCGATCGGGTCCTCGGGTCGCGGTTCGGAGTGGCGGCGGTGGACTTGGTGGCGCGAAAGGCCTACGGGCGCATGGTGGCGCTCCGCGGCACCCAGATCGTCGACGTTTCGCTTCAGGAGGCCGTTGGGTCGCTCAAGACCGTGGGGCCGGAGTTCTACGAGACGGCCCGAGTGTTCTTCAGCTAAGGAGGGGTCGTGCGCATCGCCATCAACGGGTTCGGCCGGATCGGGCGACTGGTCGTCCGCGCTGCGCTCAAGCGGAACGAAGGGCTCGAGTTCGTCGCGGTCAACGACATCACCGACGCGAAGACCCTGGCCACGCTCCTGACCTTCGACTCCATCCACGGACCGTGGCCGGAGCGTTTCGAGGCGACCGCCGGGGGACTTCAGGTGGGCTCGAGGAAGATTCAGGTGCTCTGCGAGGCGAACCCCGCGCAGCTTCCCTGGAAGGATCTCGGGATCGACGTTGTGTTGGAGTGCACGGGCAAGTTCACCGACCGTGAGAAAGCCGCCGTCCACCTGAGCGCGGGAGCAAGGCGGGTTCTCGTCTCGGCGCCCTCGAAGGGTGCGGACGCCACGCTCGTGTTCGGCGTGAACGAGGGCACGTTCGATCCCAAGAAGCACGCGGTCGTCTCGATCGCGTCGTGCACGACGAACTGCCTGGCCCCGGTGCTTTCGATTCTCGATCGGACGTTCGGCGTCGAGCGGGGTCTCATGACCACCGTTCATGCCTACACGAACGACCAGCGGATCCACGACGCGCCGCACAAGGATCTTCGGCGCGCGCGGGCCGCGGCCATGTCCATGATCCCGACGTCGACCGGCGCGGCCAAGGCCATCGGGCTCGTCCTCCCGACCCTCGCGGGGAAGCTCGACGGGGTCGCGGTTCGCGTGCCGGTGCCGAACGGCTCCCTGACCGACCTCACGGTGAACACGTCCAAGCCGGCGACGGTGGCTTCGGTGAACCAGGCGATGCGCGACGCGGCGGAGGGCCCGCTTCGCGGCGTCCTCCAGTACTCGGAGGATCCGATCGTCTCCCAGGACGTCGTCGGGAACCCGCATTCGGCGGTATTCGACGCCCCGCTCACGATGGTGTCGGGCGACCGTTTCGTGAAGGTTCTCGCGTGGTACGACAACGAGTGGGGCTTTTCGAATCGCATGGTGGACGCGCTCTTGATGCTGGCCAAGGCATCGTGAGGAAGGCGTTCGCGAGGGAAACCGGATGAGCTTCCGAAAGCTGAGCGCGCTCGATGCCGCCGGGCGCCGCGTTTTCGTCCGCGTCGACTTCAACGTGCCCCTGACGTCGGAGCGCACGGTCGCGGACGACACCCGAATTGTGGCCTCCTTGCCCACCCTGCGCTACCTGCTCGAGAAGGGCGCCTCGCTCGTGGTCGCGTCGCACCTGGGGCGACCCAAGGGCAAGCGCGATCCGGCGCAGTCGCTCCGCCCCGTGCGCGACGTCCTCGAGAAGTACCTCCGCACTCCCGTCGGATTCGCGGAGTCGATCGTGGGCTCCGCGGCGGAGGCGATGGCCCAGAAGCTCACGGCCGGGCAGGTGCTCCTGCTCGAAAATCTTCGGTTCGAGGCGGGCGAGGAAGCAAACGACCCGGCGCTCGGCAAAGCGCTCGCCTCCCTCGCGGATGCCTACGTGAACGACGCGTTCGGTTCCGCCCACCGCGCGCACGCGTCCACCGCCGGGATCACGGCATTCCTCACCGACACCGCGGCTGGATTCCTGATGGAGCGGGAGCTCTCGGCGTTGGGAAGGCTCCTCGCCGCGCCGGAGAGTCCCTTCGTGGCGATCCTGGGCGGCGCCAAGATCAGCGGCAAGATCGACGTGCTCCGAAACCTCCTGCCGCGGGTGGACCGCCTCGTGATCGGCGGGGGAATGATGTTCCCGTTCCTCCGAGCGAAGGGCATGGCGATCGGCCGATCCTTGGTCGAGGAGGATCGCGTGGCCCTGGCCGCCGCGATCCTCGAGGATGCGACGGCCGCGGAGAAGATCCTCCTGCCGGTCGATTGCCGCGTCGCCGACGACATCTCCGGAACCGATCCGGGTTCGATCGTGGCGGTGACCGCCATTCCCGAGTCGAAGATGGGCGTCGACATCGGGCCCGATTCGCTGGCCGCGATCGCATCGACCCTCGAAGACGCGCGCACGGTCTTCTGGAACGGACCGATGGGCGTTTTCGAAACCCCGGCCTTCGCGGCCGGGACGGTGGGCGTAGCGAAGGAAGTCGCGCGGGCCACGAAGCGCGGCGCGTTCACGGTCGTCGGCGGGGGAGACTCGCTCGCGGCGGTGAACCAGGCCGGGGTCGAGAATCAGATCAGCCACTGCTCCACCGGAGGCGGCGCGTCGCTCGAGTTCCTGGAGGGGCGGTCCCTGCCGGGGGTCCAAGCCCTCGACCCGGCATCCTCGGCGGCGCGATGAGCGCCAAACGCGTTCTCGCGGGCAATTGGAAGATGAACCTCGGCCTTGGGGAGGCGCTCGCGCTCTATCGCGCCGTCGCCGACGGCGCCAAGGGTTATCCCGACACCCAAGTCCTGATCTTCCCGCCCTCCACGTCGCTCGCGGCGCTCGCCAAGGCGCGCCGCGAGGGAGACCCGCCGATCGGGG
>DATEND010000244.1:0-7876 GCA_035275245.1 Candidatus Eiseniibacteriota bacterium | reverse complement strand
GGGATTCTCGCCAGCATGAACCTGCCTTCCGCGTTGGTCGGAGCCCCAACTCCCGGCGTTCCAAGAAGGACCACCGTGGCGTTCTGAAGCGGCGCCCCATTCTCGTCGACCACCCTGCCGGTGATGGTGCCCGTTTGCGCGGTGGCGGAACCTGGGACCAGGAGCATGCTGAGAGAGAGAAGCAATGGGGCAGCCGATCGTGGAAGGACCGCGGAGCAGTAGCCAAGCAAGGATGTCAGGCTGGTCATGGACTGAGCGCCCCCTCGCGAATGATTCCGGCGCGCCCCAGAAAGGGGCTGCCAAGTTCGGGGGGGCTCTCTCGTGATTGGGGGGAAGGACAAGTGCGCCGGGGGGAACAGAACTGGCGCGGCTCTAGACTGGAACTATATCCACGTTTTCCAGGGACGCAAGGGCCGGGCTCAACATTCCGCCCGGCCCAGTGCGTTTTCCCTACATGTTCACTCCCTCACAGCCCTCACCGGATGACCACGAACTTGCCGATGTGTTTTCCGAAGTCGGTGTCGACCGAATAGAGGTAGATCCCGCTCGCGATTCGTTGCCCGTTTCGCGAGATGAGATTCCACGCCACTTCCCCTTCGCCGGAAGTGACGGGATCTCTCCCGTACAGCAAGTCCGACGGCGGAGTGCCGTCGAACGGGATGTCACGCACCAGATCGCCCGCCACGGTGAAGACGTGGATGACGCCTCGGGTCCGGGGTAAGTTCCGGAACGTGACCTTCGTTCCGGATGGATCCTCGGCGCGCGGTATGAGGTCCCACTCCGCCCCTCCCCGGTAGGGATTCGGCACGACGTAGACGTGCTCCATGTCCTTCCCCGCGTCGGCGCGCGGGTAGACGACCTGCGCGTTCGTGGCGCTGGGATTGCCGACCAGCGTGATGTCTCGGGAAGGGGTCGAGCCCGGCACGATGGAGACCGGGACGACGGAGTAGAAGTACGGGAACCCGTTCAGCACGTTCTTGTCCACGAAGCTGTAGCGCCCGACGGCATAGAGCGAGTCGTTCTCGGTATGAAACTCGGTCAGCGAGGGCCTGCGACGAACCGGGTCCCAACTCACGGTGACCTCTTCGACGCGAACCAGGGCCACGGAGGGATCGATCAGCTCCGAGAGCGGGCGAGCCGACGTGCCCTTGGGATCGACGCGCCACTCCCCGAGTAGCGACCACAGGTGCCGCGCCGGGGCGTTGCTTCCCTCGGGCCGTTCCCATCCGCTCGCCTTGTAGATCCGGTAGCCCACGAACGTCTTCAAATTCCCCCGTTGGGCATCGCGCACCAATTCCGCGAACGTATTCCACTTCAGCGTCACCTTACGGTCGCCCGGGAAGAACCAGGCGGAGAGACGCGTGGAATCGCTCTTCGTGCTGTATTGGTCCAGGAAGTCCCGCGGCTCGGAGTTGCCGTCGCTGCCCGCGAAGAAGGGCGCCGGGAGCGGCGACGCCGCGACCCAGTGGACGAGAAATTCCCGCCCGCCCTGGCCGGTCCTGACGTCGCAATCCGCGTCGACATAGACGCACGTCGGCCCGATCGGAATGTTGAGCGTGTCCGCGGAAGCGCAATGCGTGAGCACTTGCGGGGTCTCTTCATCGAGGCAGACGAAGCGGCCCCCTTGCTGCGCATCGCACGGCAAGAGTGGATCCCACGGATCCAACCCGAAATATCTCGGATCGTTCGGGATCTCGCTCCAGAACCGAACGCGACAAACGGACGACTCGGGGACGGTGTAAACGAACCGGATACCCACCGGTGCCTTGACGCAGGTCTCCTGGCCGCACGTCCCGGTCGTGATCTTCCCGTCCAGGTCCGTGTAGAGGCCGTCGAACGCCTGCTGTGCGGCGATGGCGTTCGCGATGAGCGAACCGCCCCGATCGGTAGGCCCCCCGCCGAGCCCCAGACCCACGACCCATCCGACCGAAATCGTCAGCGTCGAGTCGGGAAGGAGCGTGCGGAACGGACCGGTGGTCATGAGGAATCGGTAATCTTGAGGTCGGCTGGACGTGATCTCCCCGAGTACCCTCGGGTTCTGCATGGGGTCGGTCATGAGCTGGTATCGCTGCGCGTCGTTTTCGGGATCGCCGGCCGGGAACGGCGTGCCCTGGCCCGCGAAGTACTTGAACGAGGTGATCCCCACCTGCCGCGGCGCCGTGGTCCCCGTGGGGTCCGTCGTGTGGTTGAGGAACATGCAGCCGAAGTAACCCGGCGCGTCGCCTCCCTTGGCGTCCTGTGGTCGTTCCGGATCGTCGGGATTGTCCCAGGCATATCCCATCTGGATCCGCCGCCGGATGACCTCGCCCGTGGATCCGATGTACTCGACCTCACGATCGATGAGGCCCGCCTGATCGTCGTTCGCGTAACCGGTCACGCCCCGGGTTCCGATGTCCGGATCCGCGAAGATGGCGATCATCAGACTTCGGAGCGAGCGGCCGCTCCGGTTCGTGATGTGGTAATCCATCCCCACGAAGTCGTTCTGCCCGGGCGTCCCCCAGGCGTACGACGTCTGCCGGACGCGGATTCCGAGCGGGACGTGTTCCGGTTCCGTCTGCCGGATTTCGGGAACGTCGTCGTAGTACTCGGCGGAGAGCATCTGCTGGCCGGTCGCCGCGAAGTCCTCGTCGCAAAGGCCGTCGAGATCGTCGTCGATGCCGTTCTGGAAGTCCTCGTCGACGAACCCATCGCCGTCATCGTCCGGGTTCACGCTCGAGGAAATGACCCGGTTGCCTCCGGGCATCCCTTCGTAGGATTCACGAACGTCTGCAATCTGGTCGAGGGGTAGCGGAGCGCATGGATTCGTCGGGATCACCTCCGGCGAGAACTCCCGATCGAAGAGCGCCGTCGAGACGTGGGGAATCCCGCTGGCGTCGATCGCGCCGATCCACACGCCCGCCGCGAACAGGTAATCGTGGCCCGAGCCTGCGGGCCATTCGGCCGACGGCACGGTCGTGCGCCGGGGGTTGTCCTGGTTTCCCGTCTCGCCGATGTTCGTGATTTGCAGGTGGAGGCGCCCGACGTTGTGCACGAACTTGCCGTCCAGCCGGATGGTCCGCCTCTCGCGGATGCGGTCCGAGGTGGGATCGACGTCACCGCCCGGAGGTTCGTGCCACGCCACGGTTCCCCCGAACAGCACGACCCCGATCGCCGCGCCCAGCGCCCCGCGAAGGGCGCGCGCGCCGGGCACCGCGCAAGAGCTGAGCATTGAGACAAGACGGTTTTGGATGATCTCCCCGGTCGCGTTCATTGTCGGAACTTGACTCCCAAGTCGACCCGGTGGGCGCCTCCAGAGAGGACGCGCGAGCCGCCAGCCGGCACACGGGGGCATTCGAGCATTGGGGACCGGCGCCAGGGGGATGAGCGCCGCGTACGCGGAGGAAGGGAGTACGATCGGGGACCTGGTGCGCCGTCTTTGCCGCACCTCCCGGGACATTGCTACCGACCGGGCGCGTGGTCAAGCAACTTTGTTGGCCGAGGGCCAGGAAACCACGACCCTTCCCTCGACACCTCGCCCAGGAGCGGCTTTACTCCTGGACCATGCAGACCCCATCGAAATCCGGGCCTTCGACGTACGCGGGGCGACCACTCGTTCTCTGGGCAATCGGCTTCGCATGCGCGATCGCCGCCCTGGCGGCCGGCACCTGGATCTACCGGCAGTTCATGGCCGACGACGCCTTCATCTCTCTGCGCTATGCGGATCGGCTGCTGGCGGGACGCGGTTTGACGTGGAACGACGGCGAGTTCGTGGAAGGTTACACGAATCTCCTCTGGATCCTCGGTTGCGCCCTGCTCGGAAAACTGGGGCTGGATCTCGTGTGGGCCGCGCGCGTGCTTGGTTTGTTGGGCTCGACGGCCGCGATCGCGGCGGTCCTATGGGTGTATCGCGCGCCCACGATTCGCGGGGCGCTGCCCGGTATTGCGGGCGGGTTGGCCATCGCCCTGTCCGGACCCATCGTGGTGTGGACCTTCGGCGGGCTCGAGCAGCCGCTTCTGGCGGGCCTTCTCGCCTGGGCCTTGGCACTCTCCTTTCCCTTGCTCGAGGACCCGAGGCCCAAGGCGATCACGATTCTTCTGCCGGGCCTTTTCTACGGACTCGTCGTCCTCACGAGAGCGGACGGCGCCCTGTTCACGTTCGCCGCGTGCCTCGGCCTCGTGGCCGCGCGTGGAGTCACCCGAGAGACCCTGCGAATCGCGGCGGTCCTCGTCCTGATCCCGCTGCTTTTCTTCGGCGGACAAGTGGCATTTCGTCAGGCCTACTACCACGAGTGGCTGCCGAATTCGGCTTTCGCCAAGGTCGGATTCTCGATCGTTCGATCCTGGACCGGCATCCAATATGTGATGGGGGCGGTGTATCTCGCCGGGCTCGTGGTGCCCGCCATTCTCGCCTTGCGCGCCGCCGACGCAGATCCGCTGAGAGGCCGCGTCCGTTTTCTCGGTGTCGTCCTAGCCGTCTGGCTGGGGTACCTCGTCCTCGTGGGCGGCGACCTCTTTCCGGGCCGCCGGCACCTCGTGCCTGCCGTCATCCCGCTCGTCTACCTGGCAACGATCTTTCTCGCGAGACGGATCCCGGCGCACGGCTCGCTCCGGCCCTCTCTCGCGGGAATCGCGGTGTGTCTCCTGATGCTCGGTGTCTCTCAGCTCGTCGATCCGATGAACGCGCTCGCTCGTGAGGAGCGGTGGGAATGGGAGGGGGAGGTCGTGGGCGCGGCCCTCGCGACGGCGTTCGGTGCTCAGCGGCCGCTCCTCGCGGTCGATCCCGCCGGCTGTCTTCCCTACTTCTCGCGCCTCCCCTCGGTCGACATGCTTGGGATCAACGACCACTACCTCGCGCATCATCGTCCCCCGGGCTTCGGGAAGGGCCCGCTCGGTCACGAGCTGGGGAACGGCGCCTACGTTCTCTCGCGGAAGCCGGATCTGGTGCTCTTCAATCTGCCGACGGGTGGGCGGGTGCCGACGCTTCGGAGCGGCGTCGAGATGATGGCGGACCCTCGCGCCGAGTTCACCTCGACGTTCCGCCCCGTGACCCTCGAGTGCGAGCGGCCGATGCACGTTGTCTCGATCATTTGGATGAGAACGGAAGG
The DNA here is from genome assembly GCA_035275245.1 of Candidatus Eiseniibacteriota bacterium. Taxonomy (GTDB): domain Bacteria; phylum Eisenbacteria; class RBG-16-71-46; order SZUA-252; family SZUA-252; genus DASQJL01. The sequence continues at coordinate 2,792 of DATEND010000244.1, read as the reverse complement.
CGGCGCGATCGGGATCGAGCGCACCGAAGACCGCATTCGAATTCCCGGGTATCTCTTCTCGGACAACGAAGCGAGCAGGGCGCGTCTCGATGCCGGGGGCCGGATGGGCGTCACGGTGTTCCCCCTAAAGCCTGCGGAATTCTCCGGCCTTCTCGTCCCCCCGGGGCGATGGGCTCTGCGCGTCCAGGGGACCGGCGGCGCCGTCACCACTTGGGTCGAGGTTTCCGGCACAGGCGCGCCTTCGGCCTCCGAAGGGACCGGAACGACCTTCACGACAGGTGGAGAGGAACCGACGCGCGTGGATGTCTGGCTGGGCACGCTGGACCCCGCTGGGGCCCACGTCCGAGCGATCCTGCTGGAGCGCGGGCGCCCCTAAACAGTCGGAGTTACACGGGATGCTCCGATCGGGACACGCCCCTCAATGGTGCATCGAAGGCAACACGTTGCCTGGAGCGGTCCTCCGGCATCCGCCCCCTGTTGGCACCATTCATGCGACCTTCGAGAAAGCAGGGGTCGTAACGCCATTGTGGTGGGAAACCGAAACCCTTCAACGGAGATATGGCCATGTCAGAAGATAGAGGAAGTGGTGGGCCGAGCGTCGCGTTGATCGCCGTTATCGCGGTCCTCGTGATTGCCGGTCTCGCGATCTGGTTCACGACGCAGCAACCGACCCGCGAGACCAGTACGACCACCTCGGAGTACCGCGAGAACGTGGTGCCCTCGGGCGGTGAGACGAACCAGGGATCTGGCACCCAGCAGGGAACGCAGCCAAGCACGGACGCGCCGCCTGACACGGGTCAGTAGCGCGCGCGTCTCAGGAGAGCACGCTTCAATTGAGAAGGTAGCCCCGGAGGGCCAAGCGGCCTCCGGGGTCTTCTCTTTTGGGGCTGATCGGGTCAAGATCGGTGGAAGAATGCCGGGAGGGCTAACGTGCGAGGGCTGGCGACGCTCAGGGCGATGGAATGGAACAAGCGGGCAAGGATTGCCCGCTGGGTTGCCCTGGGCGTCGACGCGGTCCAGATCGCCATCTTCCCGATCCTGTTCCCTGGATCCCCCTGGAACAACCTCCTCGACGTCGTGACGGGCGCGTTCATGGTCGCCATCGTCGGATGGCACGTGGCGTTCCTTCCGACGTTCGTGACCGAGCTGGTCCCATTCGTGGATTTGTTCCCGACCTGGACGCTCGCGGTGCTGTACGTCACAAGGAAGCGGAGAGGCGAGGGCTCAACGGGATCAGTCGGGCGATAGCCTTCGGCCGAGCGTGAGAGACGCGGGGATGGACCCGCCGGGGTAGAGCCGGTCGATGGCCGCCTGGATGATCTGCCGGCGATTTCCGGGGTCGGGGTGGCTGCTCATGAACTCCGGCTGACCGCCGCCGCCCGAGGCGCTCTCCAAGATGTTCATCACGTTGATGAGCGCCCTCGGGTCGTAGCCGGCGTTGACCATCATCCGAACTCCCAGCGTGTCCGATTGGATCTCGTCCTTCCGCCCGTACCTGAGTTGGACCATCTGTGCGACGGCGGAGGCCAACTGCGCGGCCTGCTGCCCGGATTGGCCTTCACCCGATCCGCCGATGGCCACGGCGCCGACTAGGCCCTGGGCCAGCTCGCTCTGCGCGATTCGCTCGGCGGAGTGGCGGGCGACCACGTGCCCCACCTCGTGAGCGAGAATCCCGGCAAGCTGCGCCTCGTTCTCGAGGCGTCCCAGCAGGGCGCGTGTGATGAAAACCGGGCCGCCGGGCAGGGCGAAGGCGTTCACGGTCTGAGGGTCGGCGAGCGCAAAGAAGCGGAATTCGTACGGGGTCCGGCCGGCGCCGCCTTGCTGCACGACGCGTTCCCCTACGTTCGTGACGAAGGCCTGGGCACTTTGATCCGCGTCCAGCCCGCCCATCTCGCGCGCCATCTCGGGCGCCATCTGGATTCCAAGGGCGATTTCTTGATCTGGGTTCAGGGAGATGTGCTGCACGTCCCCCGTGAAGGGATTCTCCTGACGGAGGGAGTAGTAGCCGATCAACGAGACGACCGCCATGATCAGTCCGATGAGGAGGCGGCTGCGTCTCATGGCGCGCTCGCGACGACTCGCGACGTGTCGCTCGCTGCGGAATCGGCCGGCGCCGCTCTCGTGGCGATGCCGAGGCGTCTCTCGATGCTGGGAGCGAGCTGGCGCAGGACGGCCACCGGAAGCGCGCTCGTGAATTGGTAGGACGCGGCGTTCGGGCCCAGAACGGAGGCTGAGATCACGCCGTAGTAGCGATCCTGGAAGTAGAAGACGAACGTCGCCGTGCGGTTGATCACTTCCGATGAAATGACACGCCCGCCTCGCGCGTAACGCTCCACGCGGTTGTCTCCCGTTCCCGTCTTCCCCCCGATCTCCACGGACATGTCCACCGTATCGAAGGCGCCCCGCATCCGGCGTCCCGTGCCATGCTCGACGACGTCCGCAAGAACGCTACGCGCCGCGCGCGCCACGGCCGGTTGGAGCACCTGAACGTCCTCGGCAACGGGCGGCGCCGCGTACGTCGTCTCGTAGGCTGTCCCCGGCGCGAACGTGATTCGCCGGATCCGGCTCGTGCCGCGCCGGCTTCCGTCGTTGAGCAGGAGTGCCATGAGGTCGGCGAGCGCGCCGGGCTGATCGGCCGAGCTGCCGAGGGCCGTCGCATACGACGGCACGAGGTGCGGGAACGGAAAGCCGACGTGGTGCCAGTCCTCGGTCATCCGCGCGAACGCATCCCGCTCGATGCGGGCCCGAAGACGAAGGTCCTGGGCGTGCTTGAGATTTGTTCGGAGCAGCCA
>DATEND010000243.1:0-10790 GCA_035275245.1 Candidatus Eiseniibacteriota bacterium | reverse complement strand
TTCCGGAAGCCGCTCGACGGCGATCTCCCACTCCCGAACGCCGCTCGAGAGGAGCCCCGGCACCGAACCCACCTCGATGAGGCGCCCCGCCTTCATGATGCCGACGCGGTCGCAAATGGCTTCGGTCTCGGCGAGAACATGGCTCGACAGGAGAACCGTCGTTCCCCCGGCGCGCTCTTCGCGAAGGAGCTGCTTCACCTCGGACCGGCCGATCGGATCGAGCCCCGACATGGGCTCGTCGAGCACGAGCAGCGTCGGTCGGTTCAGGAGCGCCTGCGCGAGCCCGAGCCGCTGGGTCATCCCCTTCGAGAACTTGCGAAGCGGCTTCTTGACGTGCGCCCCGAGCCCGAGCCGCTCGAGCAGCATTCCGGCTCGAGACCGCCGGGCGGTTCGTTCGATGCCGAATAGCTCGCCCACGAAGTCTAGGTATTCGAGCGGAGTCAAATGGTCGTAGAAGCAGGCGTTCTCGGGGAGGTATCCGAGCCGGCGCCGCGCTTCCGGGTCGCGTGGATCCCGGCCGTCCAGGAGGGCGCGACCCGAGGTTGGATTCGCGAGGCCGAGGATCATCTTGATCGTGGTCGTCTTCCCGGCTCCGTTCGGTCCGAGGAGCCCGAAGGTCTCGCCGCGCGCGAGCGACAGCGTCACGCCGTTCACCGCGGTGAACGGCTTGAGCGTCATCGGATCGCGATAGACCTTGGTCAAGGAGTCGAGGGCCAGGATCTTGAGCGGCTCCAATTCGTGGAGGCCGCCCCGGCGGTCGAAGCCGTCGCCTGCGGTCGAAACGGAGCGGTCTTTCTGCTTCATGATCGGAGCGTATCCCCCTCGTCGGAGCTGCCGGAACGTCACCCACGGTCGCAATTTCGGTGCCAACGGCAAACGACCCGTCGCCGAGGCGCCGGGTCGCGATCTGCCGTGAAATTAGTCGGGCGGCGGGTCCGGTGGACCGGATTCCGCCGCCCTAGGTTCAGCCGATGCTTAACCGTTGGTCAACGTGAGCGAGAGCAACGCGGTCTTGCCGAAGCCCTTGATCGTGTAGCCCGTCGTCGCAACGGGATTGGCGCCGAAGATGCCCTGCGCCGCCGGATCCGCCGCCCAAACCGCCGCACTGTTGGCACCGGTGAACGGGTTCTTCGGCCACACGCCGCCCGGAAGGTTCGCAAGCACCGCAGCGTTGTCCGCGGCGACCGGGTACGTGCCCGTGTTCTTCACGGCGAAATCTTCGATCGCGAGCTGGAAGGTATGCATGTTGGCCTTCACGCTGGCTTCGCGCGCACGGTCCTGCATGGCGACGAAGTTCGGAATCGCGATGGCCGCGAGGATACCGATGATGACGACCACGATCATCAGCTCGATCAGGGTGAAACCTTTTTCGTTCCGAAGCATGGCACTCCTCCGTTGGTTCGTGGTTACTGCTTGGTGCACATCGTTACCCATTGCTCAGCGTCAGTGAGATGAGCGCGGATTTTCCATATCCTAGGATCGTGTAGTTCGAAATCGTCGACGGGTTCACGCCGATGATCCCAGGCGCCGCTGGGTCCGCAGCCCACACCCACGCGTCGTTCGCACCCGTGAAGGGGTTCTTCGGATAGGAGCCGGCTGGCATGTTCGCGAGGACGGCTGCGTTGTCCGCCGCGACGGGATAGATTCCGGCCGATTTCACCGCGAAGTCTTCGATCGCCAACTGGAACGCGTGCATGTTCGCTTTCACGCTGGATTCGCGTGCGCGGTCCTGCATGGCAACGAAGTTGGGTATCGCGATCGCAGCGAGAATCCCGATGATCACGACAACGATCATCAGCTCGATCAGCGTGAAACCCTTCTCGTTTTGGAGCATCTCGATCCACCTCCTTAAGGCCGAGTCATCCCTGACTTGGAGCTTTCGTCCCTCTGTCACCGTCGAGCCTGGCTACTGCAACCGGCGTGCCATGAATTGGAGTTGTGCTCCGAGGCTGCCAACAGCTTGAAAACACACGGCATTCGACGCAGGGGGTTTCGGAGGTGGATTCATCTCGAAGGGCGCGACCCGCAGGCTGCACGGGCCCGCCCATGAAAATTACAAATTGCACGATGCCCGACGAAAACGGCCAAATAGCGATCACTCCATCGCGCGCGCTTCCATCGTCTCCTTCTCGCTCAGGAGGCCGTACGAGAGAAGCTTCCGATATAAAGTCGAGGGATTGATCCCCAGGATCTCGGACGCCCGCTTCTTCTGTCCGCCCGTGAACGAGAGCACCTTCATGATGTATTCGCGCTCGAGCTCGTCCAGGGTCATCGTGGGATTGTCGATCACGAGGCTCCCCCGGCCCTTGGCGCCCTGCAGCACGCGCTCCGGCAGGTCCTCCGGCGTCAGGACGCCGTCGTCGCTCAGGATCACCGCGCGCTCGATGACGTTCTCCAACTCGCGGACGTTCCCCGGCCAATCGTAGGCGAGGAGCGAGTCCCGGGCCTCCTTGCTGAGCGTCTTCGGGTCCTTGCCGTTGGTCAGCTTCTTCAAGAAGTGCTCGACCATCTCCTCGATGTCCTCCTTCCGCTCGCGAAGCGATGGAAGGCGGATCTGGATGACGTTGAGACGGTAGAAGAGGTCCGCGCGGAAGCGATTCTCGTTCACCGCGCGCTCGAGGTCGGCGTTCGTCGCCGCGATCAGGCGCACGTCGATCTTCCGCGGCTTGGTGCCGCCAACGGGGATGATCTCGCGCTCCTGGAGCGCCCGGAGTAGCTTCACCTGGGTCGCCGGAAGCGTCTCGCCCACCTCGTCGAGGAAGAACGAGCCGCCGCCCGCCACCGCCATCAAGCCCTCCTGGTCGCGCACGGCTCCCGTGAAGGAGCCCTTCACGTGGCCGAAGAGGTTCGACTCCAGCAGGTCCTTGGGCAGCGCCCCGCAATTGATCGAGACGAACGGCCCTTCGGCACGCTTGCTCAAGTAATGGATCCGCTTGGCGATCAGCTCCTTGCCCGTGCCGCTCTCCCCGACGATCAGGATAGTGGAGTCGGAATCCGCCACCTTCTCCACGAGCTTCAGGACGCGCTGGATCTGGTCGGAGTGCCCGATGATCTCCTTGGCGTCGTCCGTGCGCTTCAACTGCCGTTTCAGGAGCACGTTCTCGGACTGGACGCGCCGCATCGCGAGCGCGTTCTTGATGACCAGCTTGATCTCGTCGTTCTTCGCGCTCTTCTCGAGGTACTGATAGGCGCCTCGATTCAGCGCTTCGATCGCGGACTTCTGGGAAGCGAATGCCGTGCGGATCACGACGGGGATGGTCGCGTCGATCCGCTTGATGCCGGAGAGAACCCCCAGCCCGTCGATCTCGCCGGGCATCTTGATGTCCGTGACGACCACGTCGTAGTTCTCTTCATCCGCCTTGCTCAGGGCGTCCTTCCCCGACCGCGCGACGTGGACCTCGTATCCTTCCTTGGAGAGGAGGATCGACAGGAACTGCACCATGCTCTCTTCGTCGTCTACGATCAGGATCTTCTCGCCGGCCACGGGATATTCCTCGCTCTTGAGTAAAGTTAGGCCGCGTGTGCGACGGCGTTGGCCGTTCGCTCCGCGCGGGGGAGCCGGAGGCGCAGCGTGGTGCCTACGCCGACTTTGGAATCGATCTCCAGATTTCCACCATGGCGCTCCACGATCCGGTTCGCGATCGCGAGCCCGAGTCCCGTTCCGCCCAGCTTCGTGGAGAAGAACGGCACGAACACCTGTGCCAAGTCGTCCGCTCGGATGCCGCTTCCGGTGTCACGAACTTCAACGACGGCCAGGCGGCGTGGCGCCGCCCCGCGGGCTCCTTCGGACTCCCGCTCCGAAACCGAGACGGTGACCGTCCCGGCGCCTTCGATCGCTTCCTGCGCGTTGATCATCAGATTCAGGAGCACCTGCTTCATTTGCTCGAAGTCGACCTGGACCCAGATCGGACTCGGCGGCGCCTGCACGTTGAGCCGCTTCGCGTGGCTCGCGCTCGGATGCCGGCGCGCGATGTCCGCGGTCTCGCGTGTCAAGGCGCTCACGTCGACGAGCTCGGACCGGAGCGGGCGCTCGCGCGCGTAGTCCAGGAGCTCGCGAATGAAGTTGTCGAGACGCTCCGACTCGCGCAGGATCAGGTCGAAGAGGCGGGCGTTCTCGCCGCTCACCTTCAACTCCTTCTGGAGAACCTCCACCGACCCGGCGATCGGATTCAGACAGTTCCGAATCTCGTGCGCGATTCCCGCCGAGAGCTCCCCGATCGCGGCCAGCGTCTCGCCGCGACGGATCCGGTCCTCGAGCGATTTGACCTCCGACAGGTCCTGGAACAGCGCGATGATTCCCCGCCGCTGCCCGGAGGCGTCCACCAGGAGGCTCGTCGAGACACCGAGCGGGACCTGCCGCCCGGCCCGCGGGGAGACCGTGGTCTCGTGGCGGGCCGTCGGCACGTTCCGCTCCAGCGTGTCCCGAAGCTGCTCGGCGAACGATTCGAGGCCCTCGCCCAGAACCTCGTCGTACCGCCGGCCGCGGACGTCGGCGGCCGGACGGCCGAGGATGTCCGCGGCGGCCCGGTTCCAGTGGCACACGATTCCCTCGTTGTTGACCGTCGCCAGTCCGCTCGAGAGGTTCTCCAAAATCGTCTCCGTGTCGAAAAGGGCCCGGTGGAGCTCGGCCCGCGCCTGCTCCAGCGCCCGCCGTCCCTCGCGGAGCGACCGCCCGAGCGCGCCGCCGATCAGGCCGACGAGAAAGAGCAGCGGCAGATACAGAATCGCGCGAAGCCGAAGGGCCGAATCGCTCAACCGCTCCGTGAGCCCGTACGAGTTGGCCGGGAGCATCCCTGCCCCTTCGGCCGTGAGCAGCACGAAGAACCCCGCCGCCGACCCCAGCGCCAGGAGGAGGCCGCCGCGAATCGACAGAAACACGCCCCCGAGGAGCGGCGTCAAAAGGTAGAGCGGGGCGAACGGACTCGACGCTCCTCCCGTGAAGAGGAGCAGGTACGAGATCACCGCCACGTCCACCAACAACTGCGTTGCCAGGAACGGCCGAAGCGGAGCGCCCCCCGCGGCGGCCCGCTGATACGCGAAGGCCAGTGCTCCGGACAACGCCACGAGAAACGCGAGCGGGAGATGCTGCGTCGGATCGTTCGCCCGCTCGGAGAATCCGGCCGCCATGGCCGCGACCAGCGCCATGAGCGCGAGCCGGCCGACGATGACCGCCCCTACCTCCTGGCGCAGCGTGTCGTCGTCAGACCCCTCGGTCCGATGCGATGCCTGCATGCGCCTTACGCCCCCTCGAGGCTTAACCGCCGCCCGCGACCACGTTGATCAGCTTGAACATCGGCAGGTACATGGCGACCACCATGCCGCCGACGACGCCGCCCATGAAAACGATCATGATCGGCTCGATGAGCGACGTGAGCGCGTCCACGGCGGTGTCCACTTCGTCGTCGTAGAAGTCGGCGATTCGATTGAGCATGTCGTCCAGCGCGCCGGTCTCCTCGCCCACCGAGATCATCTGGACCACCATGGGCGGGAAGACGTTCGATGTGCGCAGCGGGGCGGCGATCGTCTCGCCCTCCCGGATGCTCGCCCGGGCGGCCATGATCGCTTCCTGAATGACGCGATTGCCCGCGGTGCGCGCGGTGATCTCGAGTCCGGTGAGAATGGGCACGCCCGAGGAAATGAGGGTCCCCAAGGTCCGCGTGAACCGCGCCACGGCGCCCTTCCGGATGACGTCTCCGATCACCGGCACTTTGAGCAGGAACTTGTCGATCTCCAGATGGCCCCGCTCCGTCTGGTAGTACTTCTGGATTCCGAAGATGAGCCCGCCGATGGCGAGCAGCATCGCCCACCAGAAGGAACGAAGGAACGAGGAGAGCCCCATGACGATCTTCGTGGGGAGCGGCAGGTCGGCTCCGAAGCCCGTGAACATCCGTGCGAACGTCGGAATGATGAAGATGAGCATGAAGGAGGTCGCCAGGAGCGCGACCGTCATGACGACGGCCGGGTAGACCATGGCGCCCTGGATCTTCCGCCTCAGGGCCTCCGCCTTCTCGATGAAGGTGGCGAGCCGCTGCAGAATGTCGTCGAGAATACCGCCCGCTTCCCCGGCCTCGACCATGTTCACGTAGAGCTCGTCGAACGCGCCCTGGTTCTCCTTCTTGGCCAGCGACTCGGCAAGCGTGTTGCCCGCTTCGACCTCGCGCATGACCTGGCTGATGATCCCCCGGAAGCGTTCCTTCTCGGTCTGCTTCGAGAGAATGTCCAGGCACTGGACGAGCGGGAGCCCCGCGTTGATCATCGTGGCGAACTGGCGCGTGAAAATCGCCAGGTCGCGCGTCGAGACCGACGCGCCGAAGGAGGGCATCGTGAACTTGATGTCGCCCTTCTTCTCCCGAACGGACGTGATGATGATCCGCTTCTTGCGGAGGGCCTGGAGCGCCTCGTCCTGGGTGTCGAACGTCAGCTCGCCGGTCTGGATTTCCCCCCCGACCGTCCGGCCTTTCCAAAGGAAAACTGGCACGCGATTCCCCCTTCAGTCCCCGGTCGCCTAGGCGGCGCCGACGTGGACTCCGACCTTCTCCAGCATCTGCTCGAGTTCCTTCACGTCCGTGCTCCGTCCCAGCGACTCCTCGAGCGAGATCAGCTTGTTGATGTAGGCCTGGAACAGGGCCTGATTCATGGTCTGCATGCCGTGCTTCGTGCCCGCCTGCATGAGGCTGTAGATCTGGTGGATCTTCCGCTCGCGGATGACCGCGCGAACGGCGGGCGTGCAGATCAGGAGCTCGGACACCATGACGCGGCCCGGCCCCTTGCTCCGGGGAATGAGCTGCTGCGTCATGACCCCCTCCAGCACGAACGCGAGTTGCGAGAGGATCTGCTGCTGCTGCCCGGACGGGAACGCGTCCACGATGCGGTTGATGGACTCGTAGGCGGAATTCGTGTGCAGGGTCGCGAGCACGAGGTGGCCGGTTTCGGCGATCGTGAGCGCGGCCGCGATGGTCTCCAGATCGCGCATTTCTCCCACCAGAATCACGTCCGGGTCCTGACGCAGGACGTACTTGAGCGCCGTTTCGAACGTCGTGGTGTCCGAATTGATCTCGCGCTGGTGGACGATGCACTTCTTGTGATGGTGCACGTACTCGATCGGGTCCTCGATCGTGATGATGTGCCCGGCGCGGTTGGTGTTGATCAGGTCGATCATCGCGGCCAACGTCGTCGACTTTCCGCTTCCCGTCGGGCCGGTCACGAGGATCAAGCCCTTCTGCTTCTGCGTGAACTCGCGGACGACCTTCGAGAGGCCGAGCTGCTCGAACGAGAGGATCTCGTACGGGATCTGCCGAATCGCCATCGAGGTGACGCCGCGCTGCATGTAGACGTTGGCGCGGAACCGGCTCAGCCCGGGAACGCCGAACGAGAGGTCCAGCTCCTTGGTCGTCTCGAAACGCTTCCGCTGTTCCTCGGTGAGCACGCTGTAGGCGATCTGCTGCGTCATCTGCGGCGTGAGCGGCGGATGCGCCATCGGCGTGATCGACCCGTCCACGCGCACCTGCGGGGGCACGCCCGCCGAGATGTGCAAGTCGGATGCGCGCATCTTGATCATCTCGTCCAGCAACTGACGCAACGACACCATGATCCCTCCGCCTCGCGGCTACCGATCGGCCGCTGTTTCCTTCAGAACCTCTTCGGCCGTCGTGACCCCATTCTTTAGCTTCACGAGCCCATCCATCCGCAGCGTCAGCATTCCGTCCGCCATCGCCTGCTTCTTGATGTCGCTCACCGAAGCCCGGTCCAAGATCAAATCCCGGATCTTGGCCGTCATCGGCATCACCTCGTAGACACCCATTCGCCCGCGGTATCCGGTGTTGTTGCAATCGACGCAGCCCTTGCCCTCCTTGAAGGTTTCCTTCGCGGCGTCCGAGTCGGAGAGCCCCAGCTCGCGGAGCACCTCCGGATGGAGCTTCACGTCGGTGGTGCACGCCTTGCAGATCTTCCGAAGGAGCCGCTGCGCCATGATCAGGTTCGTCGACGAAGCGACCAAGAAGGGCTCGATGCCCATGTCGATCATTCGGTTGATCGTGCTCGGCGCGTCGTTCGTGTGGAGCGTCGAAAGCACGAGATGTCCCGTCAACGCGGCCTTGACCGCGATGGAGCCCGTGTCGATGTCGCGGATTTCGCCGACCATGATGATGTTGGGATCCTGGCGGAGGAACGAGCGCAGAGCTGCGGCGAACGAAAGGCCCACGCTGTCGTTCACGAGCACCTGGTTGATTCCGTCCAGGTTGTACTCGACGGGATCCTCGGCGGTCATGATGTTGACCTCCGGGACGTTGATCTTCGAGAGTGCCGAGTAGAGCGTGGTCGTCTTTCCGGAGCCGGTCGGTCCGGTCACGAGCACCATGCCGTACGGCTGCGAGATCGCGCGCGTGAAGTCGGACAGAGCGCGCTCCTGGAAGCCGAGCTTGTTCAGGTCGATGTTCAGGTTGCCCTTGTCGAGAATACGCATCACGACCTTCTCGCCGAAGATCGTCGGTAGGGTCGAGACGCGGAGATCGATGGTTCGGCCCACGATGCGGAGCTTGATGCGGCCGTCCTGCGGCAGCCGCCGTTCGGCGATGTCGAGCTCCGCCATGATCTTGAGGCGGGAGGTGATCGCCGCCTTCATGCGAAACGGCGGCGACATCATTTCATAGAGCGTTCCGTCGATCCGGAACCGGACGCGGAGCGACCTCTCGTAGGGTTCGATGTGGATATCGCTGGCGCCCTTCCGTACGGCGTCGGAGATGAGCGAGTTGACGAGTTTGACGACGGGGGCCTGCTCCGCCTCGCCCAGGAGCGTCGAATCCGGGGTGTCGTCCGGGGCGTCCTCGATGACCTCGATCTCGTCGTCCAACCCCTTCATGACGCTCTCGAAGGAGGCGGCCGAGTCGTAGGCCTTGTCGATCGCCTTCTTGATCGCCGCCTCCGACGCGACGACCGGCTGCACCTCGCATCCGGTGATGAACTTGATGTCGTCGATGGCGAAGATGTTCGACGGATTCGCCATGGCGACCGTGAGGCGGCGACCGGTGCGCATGATCGGGACGATCTGGAACTTGTTCGCGACGTCGGGCGGGATCAGCTTCACCACGGAGTGCTCCGGGTGGAAATTCGAGAGATCGGCCGGCGGCACTCCGTAGAACTCGGAGAGGAACTTCCCGAGGTCGTCCTCGGTAATGGCCCCGAGCTTGACCAAGGCCGCGGTCAGGTGACCGCCGCCGGTCTTCACTTGGAGCTGTGCTTTTTGAAGCGCGTCCGGCGAGATCAACCGGGCTTCCAGCAGCTTGAGGCCGATATTCTCCTGCTGCACGTCGAAGTCCCCCCGCTGGTCGTTCGGTTCTAGATCCGTTGAGGTGCCTGGTGGGCGTTTCGGCACCTGTCGGAGCGTTCTTTGCCTTTGGGCGCGGAAACGGCGGGATTCCAATCCGCAAGACGAATGCCACACGGTGCGTGCAATCGGCGACGAACGAAGGAGGCGACGCGACTTGCGATTACGGGGGCTCGGAGATCCCGGATTGGCGGCAGGGGAATCGAAAATTGCGCGAGGCGTTGCGAAATGCGTCGGTCAGTTCGCCGGCTTGGTCCGCGTTTTGGCGTGGGAGGTGGACTCGGGGGCGCTCGATGCGCGACCGCCGGCCCCGAGGAAGGGCCGGATCTTGCCCAGGGTTTTGGGTCCGATTCCGGGCACTCGGAGGAGCCCCTCCGGCCCGCCAAACGGGCCCCGTGCCTGGCGATCGGCCACGATTCGGGCGGCCAGCGACGGACCGATGCCGGGGAGACGGATCCACTCCGGGACCGACGCGCGATCGATGTCGAGCGAACCGGGGCGGAGCGGAGCGGCGTGGCTTCGGCCCCGAGGATTCGAGGCCCTCTTAGGGGCGGAGGTGGTCAGCTCGTCGCCATTCGCCGAGTCGGCTTTCGGGCCGAGGCGCGGCGCCGTGCCTTCGACGCGCTCGAGCCGTGCTTGGTCCTGTTCGACCATCGCCTCCACCAGCTCCTCGAACCGGACCTCGTGATTCCGTCGCCACGCGCGAACGCTGCCGCCGGCCACGAGCGAGATCAAGACGAATACGAGGCCTGCTCGAAGCTCCCGCCCCCACATCCCGCTTCCCCCGTCAGTCCATCAGATGCCAGACGACTCCGAAATGAAAGGTGCGCCGGGGGAGGAGGACCGCGGCGTCGGTCGAGATTTCGTAGACCGCGCTCGGGACGCGACGGTCGAAGATGTTCGAGAACTGAAAGAAGATGGCGGCCGATCCGAAGTCGGCGCGAAGCGTGCCGTCCCAGGCCACGGTGGCCGGCGCCCGAATGATGCCGCGCCGAGCCCCCTGCACGTGCGCCTCCGCGCCGAGTTCGAGCGGCAGATCCCCACCGAAGAGCTTGGCGCGAAGCGCGAGCGCGGCGTCGAGACCCTGCCGTGGAGGCGAGCCCGCGCGGGGCGAGAGCGCGCCCGGTCCGCCGCGGGCCCACGCCATTCCGTGCGCCGCGACCCACGCCCGATCGAGCGCGAACCCGAGTCCCGCCATCGGGACCCACCCGTCGCCACGCACGCGCGCCACGTCCTGGATCACGATCGAGTCGGGCGTTTGCGTGCGGGTCACGTCCCAGCCGAAGTCGTCCGTGACGCGTCGCAGCGATCCGGAGCCGAGAATCGAGAAGCCTCGCACGGCTTGAAAGCGACCGTTCGCCAAAGCACCTCGAAGGGCCCGGGCGCGAAGTGTCGGGTCGCCCGATCGGAACAGGCGAATCGTCTCTCCGGCGGGTCCGGCGAAGACGATGAGGGAGTCGCGAGCCGG
>DATEND010000242.1:0-2490 GCA_035275245.1 Candidatus Eiseniibacteriota bacterium | reverse complement strand
ATTTGGTCGCCGAATCGCGCGCGGAACTTGCCGACCACCTTCTCCTGATCGGCGTCGAGCGGCTCGACGGCATCGGGCTCGGGTCTCAATCCCACTCGAGCGCCCCTTTCCCCCAGACGTAGACGAGCCCGAGGAGGAGGACCGTGATGAAGATTCCCATCTCGATCAGGCCGAAGATGTGGAGCTGCTTGAAGACGACGGCGTACGGGTAGAGGAACACCGTTTCGATGTCGAAGACGATGAAGAGCATCGCCACGAGATAGAAGCGCGTGTGGAACCGGTCGTGCGCGTCGCCCACCGGCGTGATCCCGCACTCGTACGGGAGGAGCTTCGCTGGGTCGTCGATCCGACGCCCCAGGAAATGCGACGCCGCCAGGGTGCCGACGGCGAAGCCGATCGCCACGACCACCATCATGAAAATCGGGATGAATGCGGCTGGGCTGTTCGGGTCGACCGGACTCAATCCACTCCCTCGCTCGGGCGGTCTGGGCGCGTCGGCATCCGTTTGTGAAAAATGGTGCTAAGCGCGGCAGAATAGAGACTTGGGGGCGATCCTGTCAAGCGACTTTCTCGAACGTGACCCGCTGCTCGTCGCCCGCCACGCGAATGGCGAGGGTGCCGGGATCGTGCTCGAAGAGGAGCAGCCAGTTCTCGCGCGTGGCCTGGCGCAGCGTCGCGCGTTTCGTCTCGAGGGTCGTGAGCGGGTAGAGGTCGTATCCCATGATGTACGGGAGCGGCAGGTGGGCGACGGTCGGGATCAGGTCGACCGTGTAGAGGGCTCGCTGTCCGGGCAGGTCGAAGAACACGCCTTGGTGCCCGAGCGTGTGCCCCGGAAGGTTCTTCATCCAGACACCCGGCAGGATCTCGATGTCCTGGTCGTGAAGGACGAGCTGCCCCGTCGCCTCGAGCGGGTCGTAGTTCTCGGTGAAGTACGACGCGCGGTTTCGCTCGTTGGCGTGGTGCGCGTCCTCCCACTCCTGACGCCGCACGAGGTAGTGGGCGCGCGGGAACGTGGGGCGAACGACTCCGTCCTCGCCGCGCACGGTGCCTCCGCCGCAGTGGTCGAAGTGGAGGTGCGTGAGCGCCACCGTATCGATGTCTTCGGGCGAGTATCCCGCGGCGCGAATCTCGTCCGTGAGCCGCTCCGGCCGCTCGATCGCGTAGATTTCGCGGAATTTCGCGTCGTGCTTCGTTCCGGAGCCGGCGTCGACGAGCACGCGCTTCCCCTCGCCCTCGATCAGAAGGCACGTCATGCCCATCTGGATCCGATTCTTCTCGTCGGCGGGGGCGGCGCGGCTCCAGAGCGTCTTCGGCACGACGCCGAACATGGCGCCGCCGTCCAGGCGGAAGCGGCCGCCGGACACGAAGCGGACGCGGTACGGTCCGATTTGAACGTAGGGAATGTCGGACGCGCTCGGGAGCGAAGTCGCTTCGGCCCGAGCCGGACCGGATGCGGGATCGTTCGTCATGTTGCCAGGGTCATGTTGCCAGGGTCATGTCGCCAGGGTCATGTCGTCAGGCAGGCAACGATGCGGCGTTGCCGGAGCACCCCGTAAGCCGAGTTCTGTCGGATCGCTCCGCGGCGACCATTTCTCTGGGACGCGCGTTACCGCGCGCCTCAAGCGACCTACCCGGGACTATGGCGAGGCGGGCCACCTCATCGTCCCCTATTTGGTCTTGCTCCGGGTGGGGTTTACCGAGCCGGAGGAGTCGCCTCCCCCGCTGGTGCGCTCTTACCGCACCGTTTCACCCTTACCGCGTGCTTGCGCCCGCGGCGGTTTGCTTTCTGTTGCACTTTCCCTGGGATCGCTCCCGCTGGGCGTTACCCAGCACCCTGCCCTGTGGAGCTCGGACTTTCCTCGAGCCGCGCCGGAGCGCGGCCCGCGGCCGCCTGGCATACTCCGGACGCCCGCATCGCCTGCCTGTACCGAACGAAAGTCTACGACGGCTCCGCCTCCGCGTCGAGCGCCTCGTTCGCCAGCTCGTCGGCGCGCTTGTTCTGCGCGCGCCGGACGTGGCGGATCGAATGCCGCGGAAAGAGATTCAGGAGCATCATCGCCTGTCCGTGGAGCGCCTGAAGGCGCGGCTCCTTCACCTTGTATTGCCCGTTCAGCTGCCGCACGACGAGCTCCGAGTCCAGATTGAACTCCACGCCCTCGGGGCGGGACTCGCGCAGGTACTCGAGCGCCGTGAGGAAAGCAAGGTATTCGGCCTCGTTGTTCGTGCGGATGCCGAGCGACCGGCTCGTTTCGTAGAGCACGCGCCCCGATTCGTCCTGGATCACGACGCCGACCGCCGCCGGGCCGGGATTGCCGCGCGCCGCGCCGTCGGTGTGCACGATGTATCGCATCGCGGGAGGGTACGCGGCGGCGGGCGGTTTGACAACGCCGCAGGCGGAGGCGACAATGGGCGGCGAGGGTCAGAGACGAAGCCCGAAGGGAGAGAGTCCATGCCGAAGGCAGCTTCAGACGACGCCACCCTCCTTCTCAA
>DATEND010000241.1:0-4537 GCA_035275245.1 Candidatus Eiseniibacteriota bacterium | reverse complement strand
GATCGATCCCAGCGCCGCGACGGTGGCGCGTCCCTCTTCGGCGGTCGCGTCGGCCGGCCACCCGAAGTAGGCGCGCGCGCCGCCCGCCTCCTCGAAGGTCCGCTTGCCGTCGCGGATCGCGGTCGAGAGCGACGCGGGGTTCGCGGGCAAGGCACGGCGCACGTCCTCGCGAACCAAGTCCGCCCGCTCGGCCATGACGACCGATCCCTCGTACCGCCCCGCGTGGCAGGCCCCGCTCTTGAACTCCTCCGAGAGGCGAGCCGCCCATGGCTTTCGAGTCAAGTTCGGGCAGACGATCGGAAGGAGCCTATCCTCGCGCGCTTTGGACTCCGCCGCCAGGAGCGCCCCCAGATGCGCGGGGTCGAGGTGCCCGTTGGCCACCGCGAGCGCCGCGAACCCGTGGCGCGTGAGCTCGCGCGCCAGGTCGAGGAGAAGCGCGGTCACGGTCGATGGCTGGACGGAGAGCGTGCCGGCGAACGCGGCCCCGAACGGCGCGGCCGTGAACGGAAGCGCGGGCAGGAGCACCGCGTGAAGACCACGGGCGCCGATCAGCGCCCCACCCTCGCGGGCCATCGCCGTGGCGATGATCACGTCGGTCGCGAGGGGAAGGTGCGGGCCGTGTGCCTCGATCGCGCCCACCGGCAGGATGGCGATGGCGCGCGCGCGATCCAGGTCGCGCGTCTCCTCCCACGTCAGATCGCCCAGCTCGCGCACGGTCATGCCACGGTGCTCCTCCGCGTTCTCGAACCGTCCCCTGAGGTCGGGGGTTGCCACCCGCCCGGCGGGCGTTCATGATGCGGGCGAGGCCCACCAAATTACCATGACGACCGAGCCGCCGGAACGAAGGAACATCGCCGATCTTTTCCTGGACGCGCGCGTTCGGGAGGGTCGCGGCGCCCGCCCGGCCATCCATACCGACGCGGGAACGCTCACGTACGCCGACGTCCAGGCGGCGGCGAACCGGTTTGGCCACGTCCTCGCCGCCGCGGGGGTAGAGCCGGAGCACCGGGTCCTGATCGCGCTCCCGGACGGACCGGATTTCGTGGCCGCGCTCTTCGGGACGCTCAAGCTCGGCGCGGTGGTCGTGATGGTCAATCCCGGACTCCCGGCCGGGGAGATCGACTACTTCCTCGAATACACCCGCGCGCGCGTCGTCGTGGCCCATCGGGAAACGGCGGCCGCGTTTCAGGCCACGGCCCGCGGCAGCCGGTTCGCGAAGGCCGTTCTGACGGTCGGCGATCCGGACTTCGAGCGCCGGCGCTCCGAAGCGCCGGCCGCCCTCGAGACGTTCCCCTCGCACCGCGACGATCCCGCCGTCTGGCTCTTCTCGGGCGGCACGACGGGGCGGCCCAAAGCCGTGATCCAGACGCACCGGTCCTTCGCGAACACGACCGAGTGCTATGGCAGGGGCGTGATCGGGTACGCCGAGGCCGACGTCACGCTCTCGGTGCCGAAGCTCTACTTCGGCTACGCCACGGGGTCGAATCTCTTCTTCCCGTTCGCGGTGGGCGGGTCGACGTCGCTCTTCGCGGAGCCGCCGACGGCGGAGGTGCTCTTCGAGCGGATCCGGCGCCATCGGCCGACCATCCTGATCAACGTGCCCACGATGATCAACAAGATGGTGTCGCACCCCGAGGCGAAGAAGCAGGACTTCTCCTCGCTTCGAGTTTGCACCTCCGCGGGCGAAGCGCTCCCGGCCGAGCTCTACCGCCGGTGGAAGGACACGTTCGGCGTCGAACTGCTCGACGGCCTCGGCACGGCGGAGATGTGGCACATCTTCATCTCGAACCGGCCCGGCGACGTGCGGCCCGGTACGCTCGGCACGGCCGTTCCCGGATTCGAGGTGAAAGCCTGCGACGACGAGGGACGGGCGCTCCCGGCGGGCGAGGTCGGCTGGCTCTGGGTGCGCGGCGACTCGCGCGCGATCGCCTACTGGCAGCAGATGGAGAAGACCTCGTGGGGATTCCGGGGCGAGTGGTACGTCTCCGGGGACCTGATCGCCATCGATGCGAAGGGGACGGTCACCTATCACGGCCGCGGCGACGAGATGCTCAAGATCTCGGGAAAGTGGCTCGCGCCCCAGGAAGTGGAGGGTTGCCTGCTCCAACACCCCGCCGTGGCCGAAGCGGCCGTGGTCGGCGTGGCGGACGGAAACGGGCTGATCAAGCCGCACGCGTACGTCGTGCCGCGCGAACGGCGCGACGGCCTGGCGGACGAGTTGAAGGCGTTCGTCCGCGATCGGCTCGAGCCCTACAAGCACCCGCGCGACGTCGTCTTCGTCGATTCCCTGCCGCGAACGCACCTGGGCAAGGTGGACCGGGGGCGGCTCCGACGGGCGTGAGCCGATGAGCGCCGCACGGCGCGGGACGAGCGGCGCCAGGCCGGTCGACTGGATGCTCGGCGGATACAATGCACTGGCCGCGGTGATCTGGCTCTTCGCGCTGGGCCGCAGGCAGGCCGCGTCTTGGATCGTCGCGGCGCACGCGCTCGGCGCCCTGGCGCCGTGGGCAGCTCCGGCCATGGACCGTGGAACCTCACGCGTTCTCCGGGCGGCGCGCGAAGCCTATCCGCTCCTTCTCCTCTACCCGTTCTACGCCGAGGTCGGCCTCTTTCACGCGGCGATGGGGGCCGCGGGGCACGACGCGTCCGTCCTGGCGTGGGATCGCGCGCTCTTCTCCGTGAACTGGCACCGGGCGTGTGAACTCGCCATGCCCGCGGCGTGGCTCCGCGAGGCGATGCACGCGAGCTACTTCAGCTACTACCTCCTGATCGCGCTCCCGCCGATCGTCGCAGCCCTCCTGCGTCGGTGGCCCGCGTTTCGAGCGATCTCGTTTCGGATGATGCTGACGTACGTCGTCTGCTACGCGATCTACTTCGCGTACCCCGCGTTCGGTCCGATGCACGCCGATCCGGAATCGGCGGTCGCCGCCGCGCGGGCTACACCTGACGGGTTTTTCTCGAACCTCGTCCGGGCTGCCGCGGAATCCGGCGACTCGCCCGGCACGGCGTTTCCTTCCTCGCACGTCGCCGGCGCCTTGACGGCCGCGTGGCTCGGGTTTCGGTGGCATGCGCGGTGGGTGGCGTGGGCGCAGCTCGCGCTGGCGGGTTTGGTCGCGCTCTCGACGGTCTACACGGGGAACCACTACGCCATCGACGCGCTCGCGGGGATCCTTCTCGCCGTCGTCCTACAGGGATTCGTCGCGCCCCGCCTCGAGGGCGGGCGCCGTGAAGAAGGAGCCTAGGCCGTCGCCGGCGAGGCGCCTCTCCGGCGGTGGAAGACGGCGATCATCGCGGACACGAAGATTCCGGTCAGCACGGTGCCGATGACGCCCGCGATCGCCTGCGCGATGGGCGTCGCGCCCGCGGCGGACAATTCGAGCGCCGTCTTGATTTCGGCCTCCGTTCGCCCCGCCTTGCGTAGCATCTCCCCCTGGACGGCCGCCAGTTCCGCGAAGTATTCCGGGAACGCGACGATCGTGAAGACAAGGGACCCAAGGAAGATGGGGACCGAGGCGATGGCCGAAATGAGGGTGCCCGTGAGCACCTGACGGGCGAAGCCGTTCACCGATGCGGTCTTCGTGAGCGCCCACAAGAGCACGATGATCTGGATCAGCACGACGATCCAGAAGAGGTTCAAGAGCACGGGATCCTTGTACCATCCGGTGTAGCCCATTAGGAACGTCCAGGCGACGACGAGAACACCGAGGACGAGTCCGGCGCGGATCGTGAGGTTCATGGAGCCCCCATATTCGCGTCAGTGGAGCCGCTTCCAGAGTTGGAGCGGATCCACGAACGCTGTGAACCCATCCCGCTCGACTTCCTTTAGAAAGGTCGCCTGCGGTACGACCGCGTGATCGTAGCGAAATCCGGCGACGCGGGCGAATTGAAGGCCAATTCCAAGACCTCGCGTATCTCCGTGGATCATGCCATCCGGGTCGTCGACGTGCCCGCGGCGCCAGGTGAACACGTTCGCGATCGTGCCTTCGAATCCCCTCCGCTCGATGGGACGGTTCGAGGAGGACTGTGCCCCGTCGAACGTGCTCTCCTCCCATGTGGCACCGACCGAGAGGAGCGGCGTGAACAGGTCGGCCACCCAACTCCTCCCGCTCGCACGGAGCCGTTCCTCTATGCCGAGCGGCATCGTGAACGCCGCGTGGACTCCAAATCCTTTCCGTTCCTGGCCGACGATGGGATCGGCTTGATCCTCGTCGACGTACGAAATCTCGGAGTCGTCGTAGTTGATCTCAGAGCGTCCATAGGAGGCTGAGACCTGTGCCCGAACCGCGGACTCCAGTCCCGGCAGCGCCCCCGGATGGTCGATGGCGTCGTACGGCGTCACGCGGGCGATGAAGCCCTGATCCTTTTCTTCCGTCTCTCCGTATCCCGCCCGGCCGTCCAAAGTCACAAATGCGGGCGCAAGCGAGACGACGATCGACTTCCAGGCGCGTCCCACCGAGAAATCGGCGTATCGACTGATCGCTGGCAGGCGACCACCCGCGAGTGCGACGACCGACTCTGTGAAGCGGGCCACGCTCAC
>DATEND010000240.1:0-2220 GCA_035275245.1 Candidatus Eiseniibacteriota bacterium | reverse complement strand
CGACAGTTCGGAGCCTAGCCCAGGAGCCGTTCTCCCCCACCGTCTCGGTACGCGGCCAACGCTTGCGCGCGACCCTCCTCCGCCCTCGCCACGATGACCTGGAACGAGGGCTCGTTTCGGATCGCGTCGAAGTGCGGGCTCGACGAGAGCGTGGCGGCGGCGAAGTACCCGCTTTCAACCGCCTGACGCAGCAATTCCTGGCCGTGCTCGTACTCTCCCACGTCGCAGAACAACCAACCCTCCTGAAACTTGGCTTCCGGGTCGTCCATGATCCGGACGGGGTCGATTGTGGCCAGGGTGGCCTTCATGGCGTCGGGACGACGGTCGAGCCAGGCGAGCAGGTAGTCCGTCCACGACTTGAAGGCCGGAATTTGGGGCTCGAGCGCCATTTGAAATAGCATCCCGCGCGCGACGTCGCGGCGGCCCGCCAGCCCAAGGGCCAGGACACGAATCACGTGATCGCCGCCGGTGACGCCGACGGGATGCTTGACCGCGAGGAGGCGCTCGACTTCGCCCGTCATCTGGAGGGTCTGCTCCAGGCTCGTGGGAACATTCGGGTCGAGCCGGCGCGCTTCCTCGTGCGCTGCGATCGATTGCTCGTAGAGACCACAATAGCGGCAGGCGTGGACGAGCCCGGCGAACAACTCCGGATCGTTGCCGTGCCGGTTCGCCTCGCCTAGGAGCCGCAGCATCGCGGCTTGCGAGTGTCCCGTGTCCGCCTCGAGGTTCGCGTAGTACTTGTGCGCCACCGAGAGCCGAGGGTTGAGCTCCAAGGCGCGCCGTAGCGCCTCCTCCGCGCGCGCCACCGAATCATTGGAATCGTCGATGTACTTGCCGATCACGCGATGGCACCGGGCCAATTGGGCCCAGGCGGGGGCAAACGTCGGATCCAACTCCAAGCAGCGCTCGTAGAGATCGCGCGCCTTCGGTAGCTCGCCGTACGCGCGCCCCATCTCGTTGGCTCTCAAATAGAGCTCGTACGCTCGTGCGTCCCGTGGTGCGGCGGGCGTTGGTTGGGATCCGCTCCCGACGAGCGGCAGCGAAAGCGCCTCCACCACGCGTTGAACAATGTCGTCCTGCAATCGGAACAGATCCCCCAGGGACGACAGGACCGTGTGCGATGTCAGCAGGGTCCCTCCCGGAGCCTCGACGAGCTGGGCCGTCGCGCGCAGTTGGTCCCCGGCGCGAAGCACCGTTCCCATCACGACGCGGTCGACATCTGCCTCGACGGCAAGCGCCTTGAGGTCCGGCGCCTCCCGGTCGAACCGCGCGGCGGTGGCGTTCGAGCGAACGATCAGGGAATCGAAGCGCGTGAGCGACGTGGCGATGGCGTCCGGAAGACTGAACGCGAGGAAGTCCGTTTCCGGGTCGGAGCGCAGGACTCGAAATGGGAGCACGACGAGGCGCTTCAGGGCATGCGCCAGGACCGGCGTGTCGTCGCCGAACGTGCCGCGAACCCCGCGCAGTTCCTCCGCCATTGCATCGGCCGACGCCGGGCGGTCCGCCGCGCGCTTGGAGAGTGCGCGCCGGATCACGCGGTCCACGGCGGCCACGGCCGGCGAGCCCGTGAGCGCTGGGGGTTGCTCGTGGAGCGTCGCGTGCAGGACCTCCATCACGTTCTTCCCTTCGAACGCCGGACGGCCTGCCAGCATTTCGAAGAGAATCGCGCCGGCCGCAAAGAGATCGCCGCGGCCATCCATCGCGCCGCCCAACACCTGCTCCGGCGCCATGTACCGCGGCGTCCCCACCACCATTCCGGTGCGCGTCAAATCCGTGACCGAGCCGAACGACTGCGCCAGGTCCGAATCGGTGGTTCTCGCGAGCCCGAAGTCGAGGAGCTTCACACCATGCGGCGTAAGGAAGACGTTCGAGGGCTTGAGGTCGCGATGGATGACCCCGCGCGCGTGGAGGGCGGAAAGCGCGGCCAGGATTCCGAGGCCGATCGGCAGCGTCTCCGCCACGGTCAACGGCCCCCGGGTGAGCCGCGCGGCCAGGGCTTCGCCCTCGAGCAATTCCATGGCAATGAAGAGCTCGCCATCTTCCTCGCCGATCTCGTAGAGCTGGCAGACGTTCGGATGGTTGACGCTGGCCGCGGCCCGGGCCTCGAGCCAGAATCGCTTGCGCGCCGCCTCGTCGCCCCGAAGCGACGACATCGTCTTGAGCGCGACCTCCCGCCGTAGCCGCTCGTCACGCGCCACGTACACGATGCCCATGCCCCCC
>DATEND010000239.1:0-9219 GCA_035275245.1 Candidatus Eiseniibacteriota bacterium | reverse complement strand
CAAGGACCCGACGAAGGTAGACCGCTCGGCCTCCTACGCCGCGCGCCACGTCGCGAAGAACATCGTCGGTGCCGGACTGGCCGACCGCTGCACCGTCCAACTCGCATACGCCATCGGGGTCGAGCAGCCGGTCTCGATCATGGTGGAGAGCCACGGCACCGGCACCGTTCCCGACGCGCGACTCTCCGAGCTCGTGCGCAAGCACTTCGACCTTCGTCCGGACGCCATCATCCAGGCACTCGATCTGCGGAAGCCGATCTACAAACGGACGGCCGCGTATGGACACTTTGGACGCGAAACCGAGGGCTTCCGCTGGGAGCTCCTCGACCGCGTGGAGGATTTGCGACGTGACGCCTGAGACGATGGCCCTGACCGCCCAAGGACACGTGAAGGACCCCAAGCTCGCCGACGACGGCGTGAACCGCATCGAGTGGGCGGAGCGCGAGATGCCGGTGCTCCGCCAGGTGAAGGCGCGGTTTACGAAGGAGAAGCCGTTCCGCGGCCGCCGGATGGCCGCGTGTCTCCACGTGACGACCGAGACCGCGAACCTCATGCTCACGCTGCAGGCGGGCGGCGCGGAGGTCACGCTCTGCGCGTCGAATCCGCTCTCCACGCAGGACGAGGTGGCCGCGGCGCTCGTGCATCGCTACAACATCCCGACGTTCGCCATCAAGGGCGAGGACGGGGACACCTATTACAAGCACATCGAAGCCGCGCTCGACTCGAAGCCCGTCTTCACGATGGACGACGGCGCGGACCTCGTCACGGTGCTCCATACGAAGCGCGCCGAGCAGGCCAAGTCGGTGATCGGCGGCACCGAGGAGACGACGACCGGCGTCATCCGGCTTCGGAGCATGGCGCGTGAGGGCGCGCTCCGGTATCCGATCCTCGCCGTCAACGACGCGAAGACGAAGCACTTCTTCGACAACCGGTACGGCACCGGCCAGAGCACCCTCGACGGCATTCTCCGCGCCACGAACAAGCTCGTGGCCGGCTCGAAGTTCGTCGTGCTCGGATACGGCTGGTGCGGTCGCGGCGTCGCGACGCGCGCCCGCGGGATGGGCGCCCACGTGATCGTGACCGAGGTCGATCCGCTCCCGGCGCTCGAAGCCGTCATGGACGGGTTCGAGGTGATGCCCGCCGAGCAGGCTGCGAAAGTCGGCGACATCTTCGTGACCGTGACCGGCAACCTGAACGTGATCCGCATGGAGCACTTCCGGACGATGAAGGACGGCGCCATCGTGGCCAACTCGGGGCACTTCAATGCGGAGCTGGACTTGGAATCGCTGGCGAAGGAGGCGAAATCGGTCCGCACCATCCGCCCCTTCGTGCAGGAGTACGTCGTCGAGCGCGGAAAGCGCGTGTTCGTCCTGGGGGAGGGCCGTCTGATCAACCTGGCGGCCGCGGAAGGACACCCCGCATCGGTGATGGATATGAGCTTCGCCAACCAGGCGCTGGGTGCGGAGTGGATCCTGGCGCACGCCACCGAACTGAAGCCAAACGTCTTCCCGATCCCGGCGTCGGTCGACGAGGAAATCGCGCGGCTCAAGTTGGAGGCGCTGGGCGTGCATATCGACACGCTCACGCCCGAGCAGGTCGCGTACCTCGCTTCCTGGCAGCAGGGGACGTAGCCGGACTCAGACGCGCATGTGGCTCTTGGGACGGGTCTCCGTCCGACGGAAGTTCCAGATCCTGGGGCTCTGCCTCCTCTCGGTGGCGCTGTTTCTCGTGCTCGCTCTCGCGACGCGCGATGCGCGTGACACCACCTCGGATCTGATCGTCACCGGCGCGGTTCGAAACCAGGGCGGCATCATCGGCGCGTTCGCCGCGGCGGGGCTCACGAGCGCGTTCGGGATCCTCGCCGCCTGGCTCGTCCCGTTGTTGCTCGGCGCTTGGGGCTGGAACCGCCTTCGGCTTCACGCTCCGGGCGAGCTTGCCCTTCGCTCCGGGCTCGGTGCCGCCGCCGCCGCCACGGCCCTGGGGCTCCTCTACCTCGTCACCGGCGGCAATCGACAGCTGGTGGGCGGGTCCGGCGAGTGGATCGGACAATCGGCGTCCCGTCTCCTCGGGACGATCGGCGGGGAATTGGTGCTCGGCACCGCCCTCGTAGTCCTCACCATCATCGCGTTCGAGCTCGGGACCGCGTCGCCGCTTCGGCGTCTCCTGGGCGGTCTTCTGACCCGCCTCCTTCCCGAGAAGCCGGCCGCGAAGAAGCGGCCCAATCCGAGCGTGCCCGAGGAAGCGGCGGCGGTGATCCCGGCGCCGCGCCGAGGACGCAGACCGCCGATCGAGGAAGAAGAGGAGCTGGCCGCCGCGTTTGCCGCGCCCGAGGCGGACGCCCCGCGCGCTCCGTCCAAGCCGCGCATCGTCGGGCGAACCGGCGAGCCGCTCACGATCCCGTTCCCGTCGGCGCCTGCCACCGTCGGACGCGACGAGAAACGGAAGGGCTCGGCATCGCTCAACACCCCGGCCGGCGGCGCTTCCGCAGGGGGCGCGCCCGAAGCCGGGCTTCGGCTCGGCCCGGCCGCGGCGCCCGACGCCGCGCTCCCTTCGATCGACCTCCTCGACGAGCACGAGACCGCGCGACAGGTCGTCGACGAGGCGGAGCTCTTCGAGCTCTCGCGCGTGCTCGAGCGGACGCTCTCCGATTTCGGCGTGGCCGGCAAGGTATCCGAAGTCCATCCCGGGCCCGTCATCACGCTCTTCGAGTACGAGCCCGCGCCCGGCGTGAAAGTGAATCAGATCCTCCAGCGCCAGGACGACCTCGCGCTCTCGCTCAAGGCGCAGCGGATTCGAATCGTGGCGCCCATTCCGGGCAAGGCCGCCGTCGGCATCGAGATTCCGAACCGCGTCAAGATGCTCGTCTCGTTCCGGGAGATCATCGAGTCCCAAGCGTTCCAGGAGGCGAAGGAGGGGCTGCCCTTCGCGCTCGGGAAGGACGTCGCGGGCGTTCCGTTCACGACGTCGCTCGAGCGGATGCCTCATGTCCTGATCGCGGGCGCGACGGGCTCGGGCAAGAGCGTCTGCATCAACACGCTCATCATGAGCCTCCTGATGCGCCGGACGCCGGCGGAGCTGCGCTTCATCATGATCGATCCGAAGATGCTCGAGCTGACGCCGTACAACGGGATCCCGCACCTTCGGATGCCGGTCGTAACCGATCCGAAGAAGGCGGCGCAGGCGCTCCGCTACTGCGTCAAGGAGATGGAGCGGCGCTACCAGGTGCTCGCGAAGCAGGGCGCTCGGAACATCGAGTCTTACAACCGCATCGGCCTCGACCCGGCTGTAAACGAGGACGCCAGGCTGCCCTATCTCGTCGTCGTGGTCGACGAGCTCGCGGACCTGATGGCGCTCCTGCCCGCGGAGATCGAGGAGCCGATCGGGCGTCTGGCCCAGATGGCGCGCGCGGTGGGAATCCACTTGATCCTCGCGACGCAGCGGCCGTCGGTCGACGTCATCACGGGGGTCATAAAGGCCAATTTCCCGTCTCGGATCGCGTTCCAGGTGGCGAGCCGCACGGACTCGAGGGTGATCCTGGACATGAACGGCGCGGAGAGTCTTCTCGGAAACGGGGATTCGCTGTATCTCCCGGCGGGCAAGCCGGAGCCGTATCGAATTCACGGCTCGTACGTCTCGGGCGAGGAGATCGAGCGCGTCGTCGGGTTCTTGAAGAGCCAGTCGGCGGGGCACGAGGTCGTCGACGACTCGCCGCTCGAGCAGGTGCGCGCGCTCGAGGCCTCCGAATCCGAGGACGAGCTTCTGGAGGAGGCGATGCGGCTCGTCGTGCTTCACCAGCAGGCCTCGACCTCGATGCTCCAGCGCCGGCTGAAGGTCGGGTATTCACGCGCGGCGCGGCTCCTCGATCTCCTCGAGGAGCAGGGAATCGTCGGGCCCTCCGAGGGGGCGAAGGGGCGTGAGGTCCACGTCACCGAGCACGAGCTCGCGGAGCGTCGTTCCCACGCGGGCGCGGGCCTGGACGACAACCCGTGATCGGCACGCCCGGAACTCCGATCGCGCTCGTGTCGCCGCGCCGCCCCGTACCAGGCGGCGCCGAGGTCACGTCGCGCGTCGCGCTCGTGACGCTCGGGTGCGCCAAGAATCTCGTCGACTCCGAGATCATGGTGGGCCTCCTGGCGCACGGCGGCTTCGCGATGACGGCCGATGCCGCCTCCGCCGATCTCGCGGTCGTCAACACCTGCGCCTTCATCGGACCCTCGCAGAAGGAATCGATCGACCGAATCTTGGAGTTAGCGGCCCTGAAGCGCGAGGGGACGCTCAAGGGATTGATCGTGGCGGGCTGCATGGCCCAGCGGTACCAGGCCGACCTCATCCGGGAGATTCCGGAGATCGACGCCGTCGTCGGCACGGGACAGGTGGAGGCGATCGCCCGGGTCGCGCACCGGATTCGGCGCGCGCCGGGACAGGCGATCCTCGAGGTCGGGCCGCCGGGGACCGCCGTCGACCTCGCGGCGCATCGCGCGGTCTCGACGCCGCGCCATCTCGCTTACCTTCGAATCGCGGACGGCTGCGACTTCCGCTGCACGTTCTGCATCATTCCGGCGCTCCGAGGCGACCTCAGAAGCCGCCCCATGGAGTCCGTCGTGGCCGAGGCGCGCCGACTCGCGGAGGCGGGCGTGAAGGAGTTGCTCCTGATCGCCCAGGACTCCACCTCGTACGGCGAGGACCTCTATGGAGCCGCGCGCCTTCCCGAACTGCTCCGCGCCCTCTGCCGCGTCGCCGGCATCGAGTGGGTTCGCGTGCACTACACGCATCCGAAGACGTGGACCGACGAGCTGATTTCGGTGTTCGAGGAAGAGGCGAAGGTATGTCGCTACGTCGATATCCCGCTGCAGCATATGACCGACCCGATGCTCCGCCGCATGCGCCGCGAGGTGACGCGGTCGGACATGGAGCGGCTTTTCGAACGGATCCGGCTCAAGCTTCCGGACGTCGCGATCCGCACGCATTTCATCGTCGGCTTCCCGGGCGAGACCGACGCCGATTTCGAGGCGCTCCTCGAGACCGTGGAGCGGGAGGCGTTCGATCACGTCGGCTGCTTCGCCTATTCCCGGGAGGACGGAACTCCGGCGGCCCGGATGAAGGGACAGGTTCCGGAGCGTGTGAAGCTTGAGCGAAGGCGACGCCTGATGGCCGCGCAGCGGGAGATGGCCGCCCGCGTCTGGGGTCGCTGGGTCGGCCGCGAGGCGAAGGTGCTGATCGACGGACCCGCGGAGGGAAAGCCGGGCGTGTGGGTGGGTCGCGTAGAGCAGCAGGGGTACGAGGTGGATGGCGTGACGCACGTTCGCGCCGCCGACGGGATGGACTCGCTTCGGGCCGGGGCGTTCGTTCGGGCCGCGATCCGAAAGGCGCGCCACTACGATCTGGAAGGGGAGGTGCTCGCTTGATGCGGTTCCGGTATCGATTCGCGTTGGCCCTCGTTGCGCTCCTCGCGACGCCGAGCGCCGCGACGGCCGTGACGAAGACGCACGGAATGATGCTCGACTCGGTCGCCACCGTGGTCGTCGCCGATCTCCTCCGCGATGCGCCGTCCACGGGCGGGCGCGGCGTGCGCGTCACGGTGCCGGTGCGTGGCGATACGCTGGGCGTCTTCGCGCAGCGCCTCGTCGAGCGGCTTCGGGCGCAGGGCGTTCCCGTGCATCTCGCCGGCAGCGCCGCCAAGCTCGACACGGTGGATGCGGCGGAGGCCGCGGCGCGCCGTCCCTACGAGATGGGGATCCGCGTGGACGGCTCGGGCGTCTCGTATCTGCGTCGGATCCGGTCCTTCCCCTTCGGGGTGAAAGGATACGAGCGGATGGCCGCGATCCGCGCCAGCCTCACGATGGTCGACCCGTTGACGGGAGAGGTGGCGTGGGCCAAGTCGTCGAGCGGGAGCGCCGTGGACTTCGTACGGAAGCGTGACCTGACGTCCGCCTCAGCCGGCTCGGGCGGACTCAATCCGCCGGTTCCGCAAGGCGGCGGCTTCCGTCTTCTCGAATCGATGATCGTCCTGGGTGTCGTGTCTGGCCTGGTCGTTCTTTTCTATTCGAACCGGACGTGAGGGTGCGACGATGAGCGAGAGGAACGGCATGAGTCTGGCGGCCCGGCAGCATCAGGTCTTGGGGCGCGACTTCTTCGATCGCGGATTGTACGAAGACGCGATTCGGGAGTTCGGCGAAGCGCTCCAGGTCTATCCGAACTTTCCGGACCTTCACAATCAAATGGGACTCGCCCTCGGCATGAGCGGAGACCGGGAGGGCGCCGCGGAGTCGTTTCGCAGGGCGCTTCGCCTGAATCCGGCGTACGAGGAAGCGCGCCTCAACTTGGCGATCGTCCTGAACGAGCTGGGCCGTTACGACGACGCGCTCCATGAATTCTCGGGGGAGCGCCGACGCGACGAGAAGCACGAGAACCTCACGCCGGACGTCCGCACCTATCTCGCCGACTCGCACGTCGTCCTGGGCGATACGTACCGGAACCTGGGCATGCACGGCGATGCGGTTCAGGAGTACCGGAAGGCGCTCAAGCTGGCGCCGCAATTCCTCGACATCAAGAACAAGCTCGGCGCCGTCTATTGCGACATGGAGCTTCACGAGGACGCCGAAGCGGAGCTCGCCTCCGCGCTCGCCCAGAATGCGCACTACGTGCAGGCGCGCGTGACGCTCGGGGTCGTCTACTACCGTTCGGGCCGGCGGCACCGCGCCCGGGAGGAGTGGGAGCGATGTCTCGCGGATCGGGACGGCGACGTCCGGGCCCGCGCGTACCTCGACATGCTCGATCGCGAGGAGACGGCGGCGGGAGAATCTCCGGCACGATGACGCGAAACCCGGAACCGCGACACGCCCGCCGCCGTGCGGGCCGTCTCCTCGCGGCCGCGCTCGCGTTCGCCGCGGCACTGACCGCGGGATGCGGCGGATCGCTGAAGGAGCAGAAGTCGGGCGTCGCCGACTACGAACGCGGCAAGGCGGCGTTCGACCGGAGCGACTGGTTCGACGCGATCGCGGATCTGAAGTCGTACGTCGAGCAGTATCCGGGCACCGAGAAGACGGACGACGCGCTCTACTATCTCGGAGAGGCGTATCTCCGGAACAAGGATTACGCGCTCGCGTCCGGCCAATTCGATCGCCTGATCCGCGACTTTCCCCAGTCTCCCTATCAACCCGACGCGCTCTTCCTGCTGGCCCGATGCGACGACCTCTCGTCACGACCGACGCTCCTCGATCAGACGGAGACCCTCCGCGCGATCGACCGCTACCGGCAGTTCCTCGACGCGTACCCGGAACACGCGAAGGCGGTGGAGGCGCGCGCCCGCGTGGCCGCGCTTCGAGCCCGGCTCGCCGAGAAGCGTTTTCGAAACGGCCGGCTCTACGCGAAGCATCATCACGACGTGGCCGCGACGTTCTATCTCGAAGGCGTCCTGAACGAGTATGGGGACACGCGATGGGCGGGCGACGCGGCCCTCGTCCTGGCGGAGGTCTACCTTCGCCAGGGAAAACGTGAGGAGGCGATCGCGGCGCTTCGGCGAATTCCGGCCGACCTGGCGACGGTGGAGGTGAAGCGGAAGGGACTGGAGCGGCTGCGCTCGCTGGGAGAAGCGGGCCCGACCCCATGACGCCCCGGCCTCGCCGGTTGGGGCTCCTCGGCGGCTCCTTCGACCCGGTCCACGCGGGACACCTGATCATGGCCGGGGAGGCGGTGGCCCGGCTCAAGTTGGATCACTTGTTCTTTCTGCCGGCGCGGCGCCCGGCCCACAAGCGCTCGCGGGCCCTGGCACCGGTCGAGGATCGAATCGCCATGCTCCGCCTCGCGGTGCGCGGCAATCCGAGTTTCGCGGTCTCCCGCGTCGAAGCCGACCGCCCCGGCGTCACCTACACGGTGGATACGCTCGCGGCCCTGACGGAACACGATCCCGGCGTCTGGTATTTCCTGATGGGCCAGGACAGCTTGGAGGAGTTCGACACGTGGCGGGAGCCGGACCGGATCCTGTCGATGGCCCGGCTCGCGGTGGTGCCCCGGGGCGAGGGCGATCACGCGACCCTTCGGCCCGAGGTGCGCCGGCGCACCGTGTTCCTCAGAATGCCGCCCATCGGGATCTCGTCGACCGAGATTCGCCGTCGCCTGAAGCGGGGACAACCCGTTCGCTACTGGCTTCCCGACGCCGTCTTGGACTATGCGATCGATCATGGACTCTACGGAAGCCGGCGCCGGCGCGGGTAAGACGCTCCTCTTGGTCGACGGCTCGGCGCTCCTTTACCGCAGCCACTTCGCGTTCATCCGAAACCCGCTCCGAAACGCGAAGGGCGAGGTGACGAGCGCGGCGTTCGGCGTGCTCCAGATTCTCCTGCCGCTTCTCGACCAACGGCGCCCGGACCGGGTGGCGGTCGTGTTCGACACGACCGCGCCCACCTTCCGCCATCGGGTTTACGCCGAGTACAAGGCGCACCGGCCGCCGATGCCGCCCGATCTGGCCGCGCAGATCCCTCGGGTTCGGGAGATCATCGGGCTCCTCGGGATCCCCATCGTCGAGCAGGAGGGCGTCGAGGCGGACGACCTGATCGGCAGCCTCGCCAAGGAGGCGGAGCGGGACGGGACGCTGACGCTCATTCTCACGAGCGACAAGGATTTCTATCAGCTCGTCTCCAGCCGGATTCTTCTTCTTTCGCCCCGCACGAAGGGCGGCGATCTCTCGACCATCGACCGCGCCGCCGTGCGCGAGCGCTTCGGCGTGGGGCCGGAGGGCATGATCGACCTTCTCGCCCTGATGGGGGACGCATCGGACAACGTGCCGGGCGTTCCCGGCGTCGGCGAGAAGACGGCGGCGCAGCTCGTCCAGAAGTTTCGCACGATCGATGAGCTCTACGCGTCCCTCGACCGCGTGGAGCGCGCCTCGTTGCGCGAGAAATTGAGGCAGAACGAAGAGCGGGCCCGGCTCTCGTACCGATTGGCCACCATCCGGCACGACCTTCCGCTCGAGCATCACTGGCACGAGTTGATCCGCGAGCCGATCTCCTACGAACCGCTTCTCCGGGTCCTCGAGGAACTCGAGCTTCGAACCTACGCGCGCCGCTTTCGCGAGGAATCCGCGGCGGCGGCGGTGGACCTGTTTCCGGAATCCCTCGTCGCATCGCGGGCCACGGCGGCCTCCGGCAGCGCCTCGCGTGGCGCCGCCGTCACGACCGCACCGCCGGTTTCGACCGCGCCCAGTTCGGGAAACGACGAGCC